>JAYTFV010000425.1:0-3957 GCA_043734065.1 Planctomycetota bacterium | reverse complement strand
GAAAAGCGTGGCCATGAACCGCCGCCGCTGCGGCTGGAACGAAGCCACCCTGCTCGAAATCCTTACGGGGGCCAAGACTTAGTGACCGCTGGCCCTGTGAACCACGGTTCCACGCTCCGGCCACACTCCCACACATTGGCGGCCCAAAGCGATCGCCAGTGGCACCCAACGCCGTTAACCCTTTTTTCTGTGGCAAATTGGCTATTGCGGTCTTTTCTTCGTGAGAGTTCGCGACCGCCATTCCGGGGGAGTGATCGAAATGGCTTGGAAAACAATGGAATCAAAAGGGTTAACGGCGTTGAGTGGCACCCTCCAGTCACCCCTCACTCGGGTCTGAGGCAGAGATGACAGTGCCACCCCGACGGGCTGGCGAGCAAGTTTGACCCTAGCAGTTCTTTTGGCAGGCATCACGAAAGTGGAACAATCTCGACCAGTCCACCCGGGACGACCTCGATCGACAACTGGTGACCCGCCAACAATCGCATCCCGATCAGCGACTCGTTCCCGATGGCTGACACCAACACGACCCGCCATGAGCCGCACCACGCGATTTCAGCGGCATAGATGTCGAACTGTCGAACCGAACCGTCCCACCCGGTCCCCGCACCTGCAAGCGAACGATGGCTTCGTGACGGTCGTTCACGACGCCTTGGATCATCGGACCACCCTGATCTTGTAGGCTGCCGGAGAGCCCGCCCGCATCAGCCAGATGTCCGCCTCTGGCTTCTGCAATCGCAGGCGTGCGACTGAAGTGTAGTCGTCCTCATCAATCTCATAGGCACCGGTCTCGACATCAATGGCGACGAACTTGCCGTCGTCCTCCGGTCGGAGCGCCGGTCGAACTTGCCGGTCAAATATCTCTCCTCCGAGACTGGCCAATTCGTCCAGGGTGCGGTGCGATTTGGTCGTGAGCGTCGTGAGCATGGTCACTCCTCTGGTGAATTCATTGACGCCTGTATTGTATCGCAGGCTGTGACATCGCGAGAAGCCTTAATCCAGGGGAGGAACTATTCAAACAGTTACCAATCACGCCAGTCGCGGGAGTGACCCCAGCGCGGTCTCCTCGATTCGCCGACTTCCGCTATACTACTGGGACCGGCGGTTGTCCCCGATCCTCGCCGTGTTGTCTCACCCGCCCTAACCCTCGACCCCACCGACTGTTGTGTCATGGACACGAAATTCATTCGCAACTTCTCCATCATCGCCCATATCGACCACGGCAAGAGTACGCTCGCAGATCAGCTGTTGCTCAAGTCCGGGGCGATCACCAAGCGCGAGTTCCAGGACCAGATCCTGGATGATCTGGAGATCGAGCGCGAACGCGGGATCACGATCAAGGCGCGAGCCGTCGCGATCAACTACACGCTGGATGGCGTGACGTATGAGATTAACTTCATCGATACGCCGGGGCACGTTGACTTCCAATACGAAGTCTCGCGCAGCCTGGCTGCGTGCGAGGGGGCGTTGCTGGTCGTCGATGCCTTCCAGGGGGTGCAGGCTCAGACGGTGGCGAATGCCTACCTCGCCATCGGATGCAACCTGGAGATCATCCCGGTCATCAACAAGATCGACCTGCCGGTGACCCGCATCCCGGAAGTCTGCGAGGAGATCGAGCGGATCGTGGGGCTAGACACCAGCGACGCGCTGCTCGTCAGTGCCAAGCAAGGCATCGGGATCGAGGAGTGCTTCGCCGCGATCATCAAGCGGATTCCACCTCCGAAGGGGGATCCCGCCGCCCCGCTCAAGTGCCTGATCTTCGACAGCAAATACGACTACTACCGGGGCGTCGTGACCTACGTCCGCGTGCTCGAAGGGACCGTCAAGAAGGGCGAACGCATCAAGTTCATGAAGGGCGGCTCGGTCAACGACGTGATCGAGATCGGCCAGTTCCGACCCGATATGAAGCCCTGCGACTCCCTCGGACCGGGGCAGGTCGGTTACGTCATCACCGGCGTCAAGGAGGTCCGGCACATCCACGTCGGAGACACCCTCACGCACGCCGCCCGCCCGACCGAGACTCCGCTGGCCGGCTACAAAGAGCCGCAGCAGATGGTGTACTGCGGCATGTACCCAATCGACACCACTGGGTTTGAACACCTGCGCGAGGAACTCGAACGGCTGAGCCTCAACGACGCCAGCTTCTCCTTCGCTCCGGAAACCAGCGATGCCCTCGGGTTCGGGTTCCGCTGCGGCTTCCTGGGCATGCTGCACATGGAAGTCATCCAGCAGCGGCTGGAGCGTGAGGCCGAAGTCGACCTGATCCAGACCGCTCCGAACGTCACCTACGAACTGCTCCTGCAAAACGGCGTGGTTCAGAAGATCGACAACCCCGTCGATGTCCCCGACAGCGGCCAGATCAAGGAGTTCCGCGAGCCAATCGCCAAGGTGCAGTTCATCGTCCCCTCGTCCTGCATCGGCACGCTGATGCAGCTGTGCGAGGACCGCCGAGGAACCTATAAGTCGACTGAGTACCTCGGCTCTGATCGGGCTCAACTCGTGTACGAATTGCCGCTGGCCGAAATCGTGTACGACATGCACGACAAGCTGAAGTCGGTGACGCGCGGGTACGGCACGATGAACTACGAGATCATCGGTTTCCGAGACGCCAACCTCGTGAAGATGGATATTTTGGTGAAGGGGTCGAAGGTCGAAGCCCTGGCCATGATCGTCCACCGCACGACCGCCGAGCGCCGTGGTCGGGCGGTGTGCAAGAAGCTGAAGGAAGAGATCTCCAAACACCAGTTCGAGATCGCGATCCAGGCGGCCCTCGGCGGGAAGGTGATCGCCCGCGAAACGATCTCGGCTGTGCGTAAGGACGTGACCGCCAAGTGCTACGGTGGCGACATCAGCCGTAAGAAGAAGTTGCTGGATAAGCAGAAGGAAGGCAAGAAGCGGATGAAGTCGTTCGGTGAAGTCGAGATCCCGCAGAAGGCGTTCCTGTCGGTGCTGGAAGCCCGTGGCGACGAGGGGTGAGGTGTGTAGGACGGGCACATTTGCCCGTCCTGTGCCCTTGTGCGAGCTGGGGGGCCGCGATTGGCCAGATGGAGGCATTGCCAGGCGAGAGCGGCATGTCATCACCGACTACTGAATCGGGCCACACGATGCTGACACTCCTGGACGAATCCGGAGATCCGGGATTAACGCCGGACTCTTCGCCCTTGTTCTCCGTCACGGTCGTTCACTTTGCCAACCCCGACGAAGCAAACGCTTGTCAATCCTCACTCACTCTCCTGCGAACACAACTGAGCCTGTCGCCCCACAAAGAGTTTCACTTCGCCAAGGACAATCCAAAGATCATCCGGGCAGCGCTGCAGGTCATGGCGCAACACGACTTCCAATACAGCAGCTTCGTCATCAATAAAAAGGCGATCACAGACCCAGCCATGCGCCACAAGCACTCGATCTATCAGTTTGCGTCCCGGTCAGCCTTGTACCCGCTTCGGGACCATCTGCGTCAAACCATCTTGATTATGGATGAATGTGGAGGCGCGACCTTTACCAACGAAATGGGCACGTACTTGCGACAGGCTACCCGTGAATGGTCCACCCCGGACTCCCCGTGCATCAAAAAGACACGTACAGTGCGATCCAAATCACACCAGTTGATTCAGGTGGCTGACTACATTTCCGGAGCCGTGTTCCGTTCGTTCTCGACTCGCCCTGACCCCAGCCAGTACCGCGACCTGATACGACACCGAGAGGCATTCGTCGAGATTTGGCCACCCAGCGCATAAAAAACCCGCTTACCTATCCTGCTTTCGCAGGCACGTCACCTTAAGGCAACGATTCGGTCAGCGGGCACTTGCACATTCAGTATCGTCACTGTTGGGGAAGCTGGCAAGCGGATTGTCGGGATGTTTTTCGATTTTGTAGACACCGTGTCAACCTAGGGCATTCTGTTGCGCCCCAGCTATATTCTCCCTTGACATCCCGGATCGAGGTGGTACGCTGCATACC
>JAYTFV010000424.1:0-3933 GCA_043734065.1 Planctomycetota bacterium | reverse complement strand
CAACGCAATGAACTCGCGAGGGCCTACCGCTACAAATCCCGTAACCTCTTACCGCCACTGAGGAACCAACTCCGAACGTAGACCGGACAGTAGAAGTAGACAACCTGGATGGAACCTTTACGGTCAGAATCTTTTCGGTGTTCGAAACGGGGCTGCGAGAATACTGGAGTGTTGTCCGCAGAAAGGATTCTCCCTCGCGGGCCAGAGACCTCATCGTTGGCACTGCTGCATACTGTAGGATTCCAGCCGACAGGGAAGCCGAAACTCATTCGATCCGAGAATATCGAAACTATCTGGTGCATGAACGGGACGACGATTTCGTACCGCTCTCGTTGGACCGAACGAGACATCACCTCTGCTTTTTTCTTAGCTTTTTGAGGTAATCTCACTCGGATTACCTTCAATCAATCGGTGTCCCTCCCTTCCGTCTCAAACCTGACATCCAACGATGAACCACCCCTGGATCGCTGACCGCCTGCACCAGATCGACGCCTCCGGCATTCGGAAGGTGTTCGACCTCGCGGCGAACATGAAAAACCCGATCAACCTCAGTATCGGCCAGCCGCACTTCGACACGCCCGAGGTCATCAAGGAGGCGGCCAAGCGGGCCATCGACCAGGGGCGGAATGCCTGTAGCAAGACGCAGGGGATTCGTCCGTTGATTGACAAGATTCAATAAAAAAAGCGTCTGAGGCGGGTCCGAAACGGTCCCACGCGAGTCGCAAGCGTCTCTCTCAGTCGCTACACTATTGTATCATCAATGACCCACGCGTCAACAGCATTCTTCTCGTGCAGACACGGAAATACCCACATGTACCTGTGCTATCTGGACGAATCGGGCGTTCCTGAGCAAGCTCAAACAAGCCATTTCGTGTTTGCTGGACTTGCGATTTTGGCCAATCACTGGAAGGAGATCGATAAGCGAGTTGTTCAAATCAAGAATCGATATGCACTGTCGGATGTGGAGATACATACCGCCTGGGTGGCTCGCTCCTATTCAGAGCAAGAACATGTGCCGAACTTCGAGTTACTTTCTCCCGACGACCGTCGAAAAGCTGTTGAGGCACATCGCAGGCAGGCTCTTGCAAAGAGTCGTGGTGGGGACAGAAAGAAATATCGTTCGCTATTCCAGAAGACTGACGGTTACATCCATCTGACTCGAGGAGAGAGGATGAGCGTGCTCCGTGAGTGCGCTGACCTGATCGGTGGTTGGACAGATATCCGCTTGTTTGCGGAAGCCGTGGACAAGACGCATTCATATGGACTCCTCTCCGCGAAACGAACTCCGTTCGAATTCGCTTTCACGGAGTTGATTCAGCGTTTTGAGTATTTTCTGCGGAATCGAGGGGCCGCGATTGATCAGTTTTTGCAGGGAATGCTGATTCAGGACAATAATGATACGTTGGCGGGGAAGTTGACAGATCTGATGCGGCGATTTCACCGTGAAGGAACGGCTTGGACAAACATCGATCACATCATTGAAACACCTTTCTTTGTCGACAGCACGCTCACCTCAATGGTTCAACTGGCCGATATCGTCGGTTACGCGACTCGGAGATTCTTTGAGAATGGTGAGACGGATTTGTTCGATCGGATCTACGGACGGTTTGACAGGACTCCCAAAGGTGTCGTCGGAATTAGACACTTTACAACCACGAGTTGTGTCTGCCGAGTCTGCCAAGAACATGCATGATTCCCTTCCTCAATTTGCCTCCCAACTCCCATGCCCCACCCTTGGATCGCCAACCGCCTGCACCAGATCGACGCCTCCGGCATTCGGAAGGTGTTCGACCTCGCGGCGAACATGAAAAACCCGATCAACCTCAGCATCGGGCAGCCGCACTTCGACACGCCCGAGGTCATCAAGGAGGCGGCCAAACGGGCGATTGACCAGGGGCGGAACGCCTACAGCCAGACGCAGGGGATTCGCCCGTTGATTGACAAGATTCAGTCGTCGGTCGACGCCGAATATCACCACGCCGACCGCAAGGCGTTCGTCACCAGCGGCACCAGCGGGGCCTTGATGCTGGCCTTGGAGTGCCTGGTCAATCCGGGGGATGAGGTGCTCGCCTTTGACCCGTGGTTCGTGATGTACAAGCATCTGACCACGCTGGCGGGCGGGACGATTGTGCCGATCTCGACCTACCCCGATTTCCGGATTGACCTCGACAAGGTCCGCAATGCCATCACCCCGCGCACCAAGGTCATCCTCTTCAACAGCCCCTCGAACCCCACCGGCTGCGTCGCCACCGAAGAAGAAGTGCGGGGACTGGCCGCTCTGGCGAAAGAAAAGAACATCTGCCTGATCAGCGACGAGATCTACCGCGCCTTCTGCTACGACCGCCCGTTCGTCAGCCCAGCCCAGTTCAACGACCAGACCCTCGTGATCGACGGGTTCAGCAAGTCGCACTCGATGACCGGCTGGCGGGTCGGTTGGGCGCACGGGCCGGAGTTCCTGATCCAGCAGATGACCAAACTCCAGCAGTTCACGTTCGTCTGTGCCCCGCATCCGTTCCAGTGGGCCGGGGCGGAGGGATGGGATCTCGACATCACGCCGTATGTGGCCGACTACAAGCGGAAACGCGACCTGATGGCGGCGGAACTCTCCGGGCACTACGAGATCATCGGAGCCGACGGGGCCTTCTACATGTTCATCAAAACTCCGTGGGGCACCGCCACTGAGTTCGTGAAGAAGGCGATCGAGAACGAACTGCTGATCATCCCCGGCAACGTCTTCAGCGCCCAGGACACCCACTTCCGCCTGAGCTACGCAGCGAAGGATGAGACGCTCCTCAGGGGGTCGGAGGTGCTGCGGAAGATTGCCCGGGGTTAGCCGTCGGACTGACACGGCGAGCCACCGAGAATCCGCGACGGATGATCGCACGGATGAGGAGACAGGATCGGGGGGTGGACGGGTTGGTGCGGCTATCTGACGATTCGATGCTGCTGACAGACCCGTCGGGAATTGATACCGTGAGGTCCGCACAGCGACACGCCATCCGCAACAGAAATGATCCCGAGGCCACATGAGCGACGAGCGGTTTCGATTCGGAGCCAATTGGCTCAGGTTCCTGGAAGTGGTCGATGAAGCCCGCATTGCGGCGGCTGTCCAGTCGTTGCAGTCCATGTTGGGCGTGGAGCGGCTGGACGGGCGGCGGTTTCTCGATGTCGGGTGTGGCAGCGGGTTGTTCAGTCTGGCCGCTCACCGGCTGGGGGCTGCGGTGCATTCGTTCGACTACGACCCTCAGTCGGTGGCCTGTACGCGGGAGATGCAGCGCCGGTTTGCGAACACCGCAGCCCCGTGGACGATCGAGCAGGGTTCCGCACTCGATGCCGAGTATTTGTCGACATTGCCGTTGTCCGATGTCGTCTACTCATGGGGAGTGCTGCACCATACGGGGGAGATGTGGCGGGCCATCGATCTGGTGTCACAGCGCGTGTCTCCGGGAGGGCTGTTGTTCCTGTCGATCTACAACGATCAGGGGCAGATCTCGGATCGCTGGAAGGTCATCAAGCGTCTGTATCAGAGGCTGCCCGCGCCGTTGAAAACGGTGCTGGTGGCCGGGGTGGGAGCGATGTTCCTGTTGCGGAGATGTCGGGGGGCGGCGGTCTCCTTCGTGGTGCGGCTGGTCACGCTTCGCAACCCGCTGACTCCGTTGAAGTCCCTGGCCCATGATCTGCGGTCGAGCGGTGGTCGCGGGATGCATCGCTGGTACGATCTGGTCGACTGGGTGGGTGGCTGGCCGTTCGAAGTGGCGACCCCGGAAGCGATCTTCCAGTACCTGCGCGATCGAGGTTTTCGTCTCCGCGAGTTGAAGACCTGCGGCGGCGGACTGGGGTGCAATGAGTTTGTCTTTGTCCGCCAGTCTTGAGTGTGTGAGTTCAGGCTTGAGCCTGTTCCGGACAGTCGGGAGGGCGAAGCTCCTGCTGAGC
>JAYTFV010000423.1:0-3419 GCA_043734065.1 Planctomycetota bacterium | reverse complement strand
CCCTCGATCTTCACCCCCGGCGGCAGATCCACAAACACCACGCAGTACGGGTACGTCTGCGACTCTTCCGTCGGCCCCCACGCCTCGTACACGCGAGTCACATTCGCGGAATTTTCCGGTGCATCATGCTGCCGCGTCAGACGCACATGCAACTTCACATTCACCAGCGCTCCCCGATTCTTATTCGGAGCCTGGAACAGGTGGGTAAATTGCAGATCGGTCCGGGCCTGCCGCTTCAACTCCTCTCCCGGCACCGCATAGGCCCACTTCACCATTCGCCAGTAGGCGGGCATCTCCTCGCCCGCCAGCGGAGTCATGTCGGACACCGCCTGCAATTCCTCTTGGAGGGCGTCGATCTCCTCCGTATCCGTATGGCCGGGATGTTCGACGACGAGTTCCTTCCAGGGATGGACCGGATCGACCGGGGCTGCGGCGGCCGACTCCTCCGATCCCATTTCCGTGGCAATCGTCCGCCAAGAGGTGGACTTCTTCGCCTGCAAATACAACAGCCCCACAATCCCGAGCAAAAAGATCGCCGAACTGAGCCGCAGCATCTCGCGCGTCGTGAAGAAACCGGTCGATCCACGGGACGTGGGTGGCATGTTACTTCGCTCCGGCCCCACCTTCGGGGAGTTCCACAAAACTCAGCTTCGTCAGCGGGTCTCCGTTCGGAAGCTTCTGCCGTGTGCAGACATCAATCAGCTTCATCAGTTCATCATACCTCAATTTCGACCCCACCTGCAAAATCACTTGCTTGAACCCGACATCCTTGTCACCCAGGATGAGCCGCAACCGGGCGTCCAGAGCCTTCGCCTTGTCCGGGGTGTCCCCGCCGACCACACCTTCCCCGACTGCGAGCGATTCGATGGACCCATCGCCCCTGGAAAACACGCTGATCACCAGCGTCTCGATCCCCTCAATGGGGTTCGTGTTGTTCTTGTCCTGGCCCGCTTGCTGATTTGTTTTCACGATGGCAACGGCTTCCGGCGGCGGCAACCGCAGTTGAATCTGCCCCTCCGCCGGGTCCGGCTTGAACGTCAGCACGAAGAACGACAGCAACTGGAACGCCATGTCGAGCATGGCGGCCAGATTGAGCTTCACGTCACTGGTTTTCTTGCGATGGCGGGCCATGGATTACATTCCTGGACGATTGGCTTTGAGGGCAAACTTGCGGTAGCCGTGATCTTGGCACGCCTTGATGACGCGATACAAATCCTTGAACCGCGAGCTCTCATCCGAGCGAATCACGATCGTCGTCGGCAAGTCCTCGCCCGATTTGATATCCAGCCCCTTGTTCTTGGCAGCCATCCGGCTGACATCCGCTTCCACGGCGATGTAGCGCTCCAAATCGACCTTCTCGCCGTACACCGTCAAATCACCAGACGGCGACAGATTCAGGATCAGCAACTCCTCTTTCCCATCCGTGTCCACCGGCATCGCCGAGCCGACCACCGGCAGCTTGAGGGTCAGATCGAGTGCAGCCGCCTTGAAGTTCATCACCAGCATGAAGAAGGTGATGAGCTGGAACACCATGTCGAGAATCGGCGTAAGATCGGCCTCGCCTTCGGCGCTCGCTCCAGACATGACATTGCCTTACTGCGGGATCGTGACGAAAGAACCAGTAGGAAACTCGACAGGGTGCCGTTACGCCGAGGGCGGCGCTGCCGGGGCCGCTGCCGCAGCCGGGCGCTTGGCCATGCTGGCGACCTTCGTCACCAGCTCTTCGGCCTTCGAAAACGCCTCGTCATTCAGGTGGCTGATCTTGTTGCGGAACACGGCATGCAGGTAGATCGCGGGCACCGACAGCAGCACCCCCTCGAATGTCAGCAGCAGGGCTTCCGAAATCTCACCGGCCACTTCACTGGCCTTCAACACGGACCCTTCGCTCATCGCGATGGCCCCGAACGCACCGATCATCCCCTTGAGCGTTCCCAAGAGGCCGATCATCGGCCCCAGCGTTCCCAGCACCGCCAGCATCGAGATCTTCCGCTCCCCCTCGGAGTACATCACCTCGAAAGTCCGCTCCATCGCCGAACGGGCCTCGGACAGGCCCGCTGGCAATTCCGAAATCCCCGTCCGGACCAAACGCGAATACTCCGAATTGTCCTCTTTGACGACCGCATACAGCCCCTTCAAGTCCCGCTTCTCGAGCGCCGCAGTACACTGATCGATGACTTCCGGGGGAATCACCTTGATTGGTCGCAACTCGGTGAAGAGCCGAGCTGTGGTCGCGATGAAGTACATCGACAAAATCATCAAAAACAACCCGATCCACCCCGATGTGACAATGATCCACATCAACTTGCTCGCGGGAGCCTTGTGTTCTGCTGCAGGTTTGGCCGCTGGTCCAGGGGCAGCAGCCTCTGGAGCGGCAGGAGCCACAGCCGCAGGCACCTCTTGAGCCCATACCGAACCGCCAGTCATGCTCTGTCCCAAGCCCAGGCATCCCAGCAGAAAACAACCCCAAACCAGCCAACGTTGCATCGTCGTCAGTCCTGTGAAGTGTTCGATCGAAGGCCGCTTCGTGCCCGACCGTGGTGTGTGAGTCCGTCGAATGTCGATCAAGACGAGAAAGGACCGAACAACGTAACCAGCTGTTCGCCAAAATGCAACAAATACAACGATCTTGATGGATTTCGAGGAAATATCGCAGCCAGCGAGAGGGCCAACGCTCCCGTCGCGTGGGCCTCGTGGGCGACCGACTTGGTAATGAGAGGTCGCTGCGTTCGCCAGAACGCGGGGAGCCCGCACTCTGGCAAGTGCAGCGACCAGACAGAGTCCTCGGCACAGAACCGCTTCCGTGACGCCGGAGCGAATGGACCAGAACGCTGCATCACCCCCGAACCTCATCGGAACTGGAAATGTCTCAAAACAAGGTCATCATCCGCCCGTCCGGCATTCGATCCCAAGATTCTCACTCAGATCACTTGCCGAACAGGGAGGGGACTGGCT
The DNA here is from genome assembly GCA_043734065.1 of Planctomycetota bacterium. GTDB lineage: Bacteria > Planctomycetota > Planctomycetia > Planctomycetales > Planctomycetaceae > TH-plancto1. The sequence continues at coordinate 467 of JAYTFV010000423.1, read as the reverse complement.
AACCTTTCTCGCCCGCCACTAACCACGGCGGGATCTGGCGTCGGGCGTGTAGCTCAGTTGGTTAGAGCGCAGCTCTGATAAAGCTGAGGTCCGTGGTTCGAATCCACGTACGCCCACTCGACGAAAACTGAAGCAGTCAGTGTACCCAGTCAATGCAAACGGTTCAGGCAACTGAACCGGCGTGCGTGGAGATGAGTTGCGGGGGCATAGCTCAATTGGCAGAGCGCCTGCTTTGCAAGCAGGAGGTTTCCGGTTCGATTCCGGATGTCTCCATTGTGTGCAAGATGCGAAGGAAGTTTGAAAAAACAGTCTTCGGATCGTTGACACGAGGGGGGTGGTGGTTTTACACTGCTCGACCCCATGCGGCTTGGCTGTGTGGGGGAGGGGACTGCGGGTGGGTTTCGGCCTGCTTGGTGTCCTCCACGTTGAGGCTTCTGGCCTTGGCGAATGCTCTTTGGAAATCTGGT
>JAYTFV010000422.1:0-4446 GCA_043734065.1 Planctomycetota bacterium | reverse complement strand
AACTGTCCGTAAATCTATGGTAATCCATTGAATTCTATGTAAACTATGGACGCTCACGCGATCCGGAGTCGCTTCGACCGCATGTTGTAACTCGTTCTCAGACGGGTAGTTGTGATGTCTTGTCTGGTATGATTTGCATCGAGTGCGAAAGACCTCTTGTGCCAAGGCACACCGGTAGGCTGCAAAGCCAGTCAACCGGCGATACCTCCGGCGGGAGCGGCATGGCGTCAGCCTGCCGAGGCGTGGCGAGACGGGCTACGCGAACTGGCGGGCGGGGACGGGCAGGATTGCCCATCCTACTTATGGGCGGCTGCGTGACTCGGCTCAGGTTTCGGGGTAAAATCTGGTGAGTGGCCACCTCCCCCAACACCGGTTCTTGATGACTGTCCCTGAACCACCACCGACGCCGGACCGCTCGCACTGGCCGGTCACCAAGACCACGCTTCAAGCGGCCAAAGACGGTCGTCCGCCGGGTGGACCGGAGGAGTGGCTGAAGATGATGTGGCCGCTGGCGTGTGAGGCGTGGGCCATGAAGGGAGAACCGGTCGATGAATCCCGACTTCTGCGACATGTTGTCCGCGTTCAACGAGGCCGGGGTTGAGTACCTGGTCGTCGGGGCTTATGCCCTCGCTGCCCACGGACTGGTGCGATCGACAGGCGTCATCGATCTTTGGATTCGTCCCACCGCCGAGAACGCCTCGCGGGTGATGAAGGCTCTGCGAAAGTTCCGAGTACCACTGGGGAATCTGACAGAGGTCGATTTGCACACACCTGACATCGTGTTCCAAATCGGCTTACCGCCGCGCCGGATTGATCTCCTGACTTCCATTGCCAACGTCGAATTTGATGAGGCCTGGGCAGACCGTCGACTCACCACCGTGTCTGGCATCCACTTTCCTGTTCTGGGACGTGCGATGTTCCTGAAGAACAAGCGTTCCACCGGACGCGCCAAGGATCTGGCCGATGCGGAGTGGCTCGAAGAGAATCCAGAATGACCAGTCGGCGAACCGTTGTGGGGCATCGTTGACTCAGTCCGCTACGCCCCCGCTCCCTGCACTCAAACACCCGACGGGGACGGGCCAATGGGCCCGTCCTACCACCCACACATGAACACGCTCTGCCAGAACCACGGTCTCCTCTTCCGCTACCCCGCTGACTGGTCTTTGACCGAGGAACGGGGAGAGGGGTGCGTCACGATTACCGTCGCCCCGAATGAGACGGCGTTCTGGTCGGCGACGGTGCTGGAGGACCGACCCGAAGTCGCGGAGCTGCTCGAAGCGGCTGTCGACACCTTCATGGAGTTGTACGACGAGATCGATGTGTTCGACATCTCGACCGAACTGGCCCATCATCCGGGTCTGGGACGGGACATCGAGTTCGTCTGCTTCGAACTCCTCAACCGGGCCGAGCTGCGGGCTTTTCGCACAGCGCACTGCACCGTACTCGTGACGTGCCAGGGGACCGATACCGAACTCGAACAGCTGCAACCGCTGTTCGACGAGATCACCTGCTCACTGGAGGTTCCGGATGGGTTTCTGGCCGGTCCGCCGCAGCGCTGGGTCGAGGAAGAGTAAGTGGGATCGGCTTCCACGAAGCTGTCAGCTCTATACTGACAGGCTGGAAGCCTATCCCACGGCCCCCTTTTCATTGAGGAAGACGAGTGACCACCCGCCGGATTGCCCTCTGGAAAGATGATCTGTTCCTGGCTCACGACACCGGACGACATCCGGAGTCGGCGGAGCGGCTGCGGGCGATTCATGCGAAGCTCGAAGCATCGCCGATCTGGCCATCGCTGGATGTGCAGCCGCTGGCCAAGATCGACCGGGCGCTGGTCGAGCGCGTGCATCCCCCGTTGATGCTCAAAGCGATCGAGGCCGTGTGCGCGAAGGGCGGCGGGCGGCTCGATCCCGATACGGTGGCTTCTCCTCGCTCGGGCGAAGTCGCTCTCACCGCCGCGGCCTGCGCGGTGGCGGCTGTCGAAGCCGTGGTGAAGGGGGATTTCCAGCGGGCGATGTGCTTGATCCGACCGCCGGGGCATCATGCTCTCGCCTCCAAGCCGATGGGGTTCTGCCTGTACAACAACGTCGCGATCGCAGCCGCCCATGCGCGGCAGGCACTGGGCCTCGACCGCGTGTTGATCGTCGACTGGGATGTCCACCACGGCAACGGGACGCAGGATATTTTCTACAGCGATGGCACGGTCTACTTCCTGTCGCTGCATCGCTCGCCGTTCTATCCCGGCACCGGGGACGCCGATGAAACCGGCACCGGTCGCGGCCTCGGCTGGACCCACAACCTCCCGCTGGCGTTCGGGGTCAGTCGCCAGAAATACATCGAGTCATTCGAGAAGGCCCTCTCCCGCGCCGTCGAGCAGTGCCGCCCCCAACTGATCCTGCTGAGTGCCGGGTTCGACGCTCATCGCGAAGACCCCGTCGGCTCGCTGGGCCTGGAGGTCGAAGACTTCGGCACGCTGACGAAGCTGGTCGTCGACGCCTCGGCGATCACCGCCGGTGGCCGGATCGTGAGCCTGCTGGAGGGCGGGTACAACGTCGACCGACTGGCCGAGTCGGTGGAATTGCATTTGCAGACGCTGGTGGCGAGTTAGAGCCCCGTCAAGGCAGAAATACGAGGTCGCCTCCTCCGGGAGGGCGAGGCTCCTGCCGAGCTGTGCGTGCCAGAAAACATCATCACTGGCTCGCGGCTCGGCAGGAGCTTCGCCTTCCCCAACTGGCATGCCGCGACCACTTTTGTACGTTGAAACAGGCGTACTCGCATGAGGTCGGGAACACTAATCTCCACTGATCGACGCTCATCAAAGCTGGATTAGTGTCGATCAGTGGAGATTAGTGTTCCTCTCTCCGCTCAAACTTCACTCGCCAAGTTTTCGCGATTGGCAGTGCCGAATTCCGAACTGCGGGAAACTGTCCGAACTCGCCAAAACCGTGTTTGAAGGGCGGCAAACTGCCGAGTACGATAAAAGAGGAGTCAGTTATGCCTGTTTGTGGTGCGTCGCCGGTTGCACCCCGCCTCGACAGGCTCTGATTGCTCTCCCAGCCCTTGCACATTGGATCCGCATCATGTCGATCCCGCCCCGCCTGCTGGCCACCATCACCACTGGACTGTTCTGCCTGTGTTCGCTTCGCTCGGCCTCAGCCCAGATGGAGTTTGAAGCGGCTCCGATCTCGTATGAGACCGCCGAGGTCGACACCCGCATCACGAGGCTCCAGGCCAAGATCGATTCCGGCGAGATCGAACTCAAGCCCGGTGACCAGCGGGGATATCTGGAAGCGGTGTTGAAGCTGCTCGATGTGCCGCAGAAGTCGCAGGTGCTCGTCTTCTCCAAGACCAGTCTCCAGCTGAGGCGGATCACGCCGGATCGACCGCGGGCTGTGTATTTCAATGATGACACGTACATCGGTTACTGCCAGCAGGGGGATGTGCTGGAGGTCGCGACACAGGATGCCCAGCAGGGGACGATCTTCTATACGCTCGACCAAAGCCCGCCCGAGACGCCGCACATGAAGCCGACATTCTTGCGGGACAAGGGGCAGTGCCTGACGTGCCATGCGTCGTCGCGGACGCAGGGGGTGCCGGGGTTGCTGGTGCGGTCGGTGTACTCGGACGGCGGCGGCCACCCGCTGCTGGGGTCGGGCACGTTCTCGACCGACCACACGAGCCCGTTCTCCAAACGCTGGGGCGGCTGGTATGTCAGCGGGCAGCATGGCTCGATGCGACACATGGGGAACGTGCTGGCGCAGAGGAAGTCGCCGGAAACGCTCGACCGCGAGGCCGGGGCCAACGCCACCGACCTGGCGAAGTTCATCTCGGTGAAGCCGTACCTCACGCCGCACAGCGACCTCGTGGCACTCATGGTCCTGGAGCATCAGGTGCAGATGCACAACTTCATCACCTTGGTGAACTTCGAGACCCGCAGCGCCCTGCACCATGACGAAGTGATGAACAAGGCCCTCCAGCGCCCCGACAACTATCGCAGCGAACTCACCGATCGCCGCATCCATGGCGTCACCGAGAAGCTGGTCCGCTATCTGCTGTTCAGCCAGGAGTTCGCCCTCGAATCGCCGGTGTCGGGCACATCGGGCTTCGCCGAAGAATTCGCCACTCGCGGGCCGCGCGATTCTAAGGGCCGCTCGCTGCGAGACCTCGACCTCAAAACCCGCCTCCTCAAGTACCCGTGCAGCTACCTGATCTACTCGGACGCATTCACGCATCTGCCCGTGGAAGCCAAGACCGATGTGCTGAAACAGCTGCGCGAGGTGTTGACCGGGAAGGACACCTCGCCGGAATATCAGCACCTGAGTATGGATGACCGGAGAGCGATCTCTGAAATTCTGAAGGAGACGCTGCCCGGATTGCCCGCAGACTGGTAGAAGTACACCCAGTTCGCCATTGGAACAGGTGTGTTCGTTTCGTTTGTCGGTGACGAGC
>JAYTFV010000421.1:0-4625 GCA_043734065.1 Planctomycetota bacterium | reverse complement strand
CCGACACTCGCTGCCAGCGCCCGCGTCCCGGCATACTGGCCCCGCGCGTCGACGAGTAGCTCGGTGATCGCCACCAGTTGGGGCGAACCGCCTCGGGGGATGTGCCACTGGATGCCGATCTCGGCTTCACGCTGCAGCCACAACTCCCAGCAGACGACGCCGTCGCGAGCGAGCCGCTGTTTGACCCATTGGATGTCGGCTGGGGAGATGACCGGCCCGCGTCCGAGGATGCGATCGCGGGCAGCGTGGCTCCAGTTGGCCTTGATGACCCAGGCGGTCGTCGCGGGGAGCCGCTCGACACAGGCCAGCGCCTCGCCCAGCGTGCGGCAGAGCGTGGCGAAGTCCCCGTCGTCGTCAGGCGGCGATTCGAGCGGGACCGAGTATTCGCGGCTATTGGCGAGTCGCACGACATCGAGCGGGGGAGCCTCGACGACTAGGCCGTGCCTGTGGCCGAACTCGACCGCAGCCGGGGACCAACCCCACGGGACGAGTTCCATCCCGCGCGGGATTCGCGAGGCGTCCGTCACGAAGATGTCGGCGGGAAACCCCCATTGAGAGAGCGAACTGAGGAACTCCTCCGGCAGCTCGCCTGGACACCAGATGCGGTCTCCAGCATCCGCGATCGCCAGCCACGAGGACGCCAGTTCGAGACAGAGCCGCTCTAGTCGTGCGGGGCGATTCACTTCGCCGCGCAGCTGGTCTTCGAAGTCGAAGTTGCCGAGGAAGAAGCGGTTCATGATGTCGAACGGAATTTATTCCGTTCCGGGGCGAGGAACGGAATGGATAAACGATCAGACTTCCGAAGTCTGGCGTCTGGCTGTAGAACGGAATTTATTCCGTGCTACGTCGGGAAGGACGGGCCAAAGGGGCCCGTCCTACTCCGGAAGCTTCTAGTGAGCGTGACCTTCGTGGTCATGTCCTCCGGTCAGCGAGTTCTTCAGCGTCTTGTCGCCGAACTTGAGGGACAGATCGCCGGTCAGATCCTCGATGTCCATCACCGCGCCGGGGAGCTTGTCAGCTGTGAGTTCGAAACGCGAGCACTTGCCGTCCTTTTCGCTGTCGAGAGGAACAGCGACGAGATCGAGGGTGACATCCTTCGCGTCGACCTTGGTCATGATCTGCACGGTGCCGTTCTCGACGGGCTTGGCGGCCTTTTCGGATTCATCGAGCAGCCAGACGATCAGCTTGCGATCTTTGTCGACCGCGACTTCCGCGTGGAACTCTTCCTCGCCGAGTTCGACGATGTGCCCGCCGTTGGGGCCATGCTCCGGGTGTGCCGCCACGGGAGTCGTATTCTTGACATCATCGGTCGGTTTGAACGGACGGGACTCGCCTTTCTTAGCGCTGTCACATCCCATGACACACAGAGACAGAGCGACACCCAGAGATAGAGCGAAACGTGAGAAAACCATCATGAGATCCTTCATTGTGATCAGCGGGGAATCTCCGTCGGGACGACCGACCACCGACCCCGGAGTGTCGAGGGATTGTATCCGTGACGCGGCTCATCGGCGAGAGGTTCCGCGAAAACGCTCTCGCATGCCAAAAGCCCAAGGGTTGCCACCCCTGGGCTTTGAGAACATCACATCTGGTTACCCAAACCGATGCTTGGCGATCAACTCCGCAATCTGGACCGCGTTGGTCGCCGCCCCCTTGCGGAGGTTGTCGCTCACGCACCAGAAGGCCAGGCCGTTGGGGTTCGACAAGTCCTTGCGAATGCGGCCCACGAACACGAGGTCCGACCCGTCGCAGGTCGACGGCACCGGGTAGTGGCTGTTGATGAGGTCATCGACCACCTGAATCCCCGGAAACGCGGCGAACAGTTCGCGGGCCTTCTCGGGCGAGATCGGACGCTCGGTCTCGACCACGATCGACTCGCTGTGGCAGTTCGACACCGGCACGCGGACAGCTGTCGGGCAGACCAGGATCGACTCATCGCCGAGGATCTTGCGAGTCTCGTAGACCATCTTGAGTTCTTCGCTGGTGTAGCCGTCGGCCTTATGACCGCCAATCTGCGGGATGCAGTTGAAGGCGATGGGGTGCTTGAAGGCGGTATAGTTGTAGCTCTCGCCCTTGAGATGCGCGGTCGTGCCCTCGATCAACTCTTGCTGTCCCAGGACGCCGACGCCGCTGGTCGCCTGGTAGGTCGAGACGATCACCCGCTTCACCTTCCCGTAGTCGTGCAGCGGCTTGAGGGCCATGACCATTTGGGTCGAGGAACAGTTCGGGCTGGAGATGATCCCGGCGGTGACCTTAAGGGCTTCGAGCGGGTTCACCTCGGGGATCACCAGCGGGACATGCTCGAACATCCGCCAATAGCCAGACTCGTCGATGACCGTCGCTCCGGCTTCCACCGCAAAGGGGAGGAAGTCGCGGGCCACTTCATCGGGAGTCGTCGCGATGACGAGGTCACACCCGGCAAAGGCGGCCTGCGTCAGCTCCTCGACCACGATTGGCTTCCCTCGAAACGTGATCGTACTGCCCGCACTGCGTGCCGAGGCCAGGAAGCGATACCGCTCCACCGGCAGATTGCGGGTCTCCAGCAACTGCCGCATAATGCGGCCCACAGCCCCCGTGGCCCCCACGAGCGCAACACACTTGAACACGGCACAGTCTCCAGGAACGAACGAAACGCGAGGGAGAATTGTACGGGCACGGAGGGACTGGCGGCAACGACGCGAACGTCGCAGAATTCGTAAGAATTCTGCTACAGCTTGGCAAAGACTTCACTCGCGGCCTTCACCGTCTCCGCGATGTCCTGCTCCGTGTGGCAGGCCGAGACGAAGTTGGCCTCGAACTGGCTGCAGGGGAGGTAGATGCCGCGCTTGAGCATGCCGTGGAAGTAGGCGGCGAAGCTTTTGGTGTCGCTCTGGGCCGCTGTGGGATAATCGCGGACGGGGGTCGGGGAGAAGAAGAGAGTGAACATGCTGCCGCACTCGGCGACGGTGTGCGGGATGTCCGCTTTCGTAGCAGCTTGGCGGAGAGCGGCGGTGAGGGATTTGGTCTTGGCTTCAAGGGCGGGGTAGGGGTTGGTGTCGCGGAGGGTCTTCAGCGTGGCGAGACCGCTGGCCATCGCGAGCGGATTGCCGCTGAGAGTTCCGGCTTGGTAGACGGGGCCGACGGGGGAGATGTGGTCCATGATGTCGGCCCGGCCTCCATAGGCCCCGACCGGCAGCCCGCCGCCGATGATCTTGCCGAGTGTGGTCAGGTCGGGCGTGATGCCGAATCGCTCTTGGGCTCCGCCGTAAGCCAGGCGGAAGCCGGTCATCACTTCGTCCATGATGAACACCGCCCCGTGCTTCGTACACAGGTCACGGACTGCTTCGAGGAACCCCGGCTCGGGGAGGACCACCCCCATGTTGCCGACGACCGGCTCCAGGATAATCGCGGCGATCTCCTGGCCGCGCTGGGCGAACGCCGCTTCCAGTGCCGGGATATCGTTGTATTGCAACACCATCGTATCCGCCGCACAGCCGGGCGTGACGCCGGGACTGTTCGGGACGCCGAGAGTCAGTGCCGCACTGCCAGCGGCGACGAGCAGACTATCCACATGTCCGTGATAGCAGCCCGCGAACTTGATGATCACGTTCCGCTTCGTGAACCCCCGGGCGAGGCGGATGGCACTCATCGTCGCTTCGGTCCCGGAGCTGACCATCCGCACCTTCTCGATCGACGGCACAGCTGCGACGACGAGTTCGGCGAGTTCGGTTTCGAGGATGGTCGGAGCGCCGAAGCTGGTCCCCTTTTGCAAGGCCGACTCAATCGCCGCTATCACCGCCGGGTGCCGATGCCCCAGGATGTGCGGTCCCCACGACCCGACGAAGTCGATCAGCCGGTTGCCATCAATGTCGTACAGGTACTGCCCGTCTCCGCGATCGATGAGCGACGGATGCCCCCCGACTCCGCCAAACGCCCGCGCGGGGCTATTCACCCCGCCGGGGATCGATTTTTGGGCACGGGTGAATTCGGTAAGGCTACGGATGCGTGGCATGGTGTGGGATGGAGAGTTGGGAGTGGGAGAGGGCACATCATGTCGCAGAATTCGTCAGAATTCAGTGGAGACGATCTTCGCTCATCAGACGCTCCAACACTTCGATGCAAGATATGAAGGAAGCCTGTTGGTCCTTGATTGTACCGCAAAATCACCGGCGGCCCAAAGCGACCGCCAGTAGCACCAGACTGGCGGTCAGTCAGCGGCTCGGTCGCTGTCCCCCCCCGCTGTGCCACTCCGCCAGCTGGGCCTGGACCTTCGCGGCCCACGGGTCTTCGATGGCCTCGAATATGGCCAGAGCGGAGGTGGCGCGGGTGATGGCCTCGGGGCGATTCCTCAGCGAGTCGTGGGCCATCGCGGAGTTCCACAGGGCAGTGCCTTCCCCGCGCCGGTCGCCGATCTTGCGGGCGATGGCCAAATCATGGTCGTAAAACGTGATCGCTTGGCGTGAGTCGCCCAACGCAGCGTGAGCACAGCCGAGATTGCCCAATGCGATTCTTTCTATTCGGCGATTGCCAATCTCGCGGGCGATCACTAGAATCTTACTCTGTCACATCCACGCGCCGTGCGCGCATGTTTCATGTGGCCATGGGCAGTCCGTGGTAGTGGAGGCGGACGATGGCTCCGAGGAGGG
>JAYTFV010000420.1:0-2288 GCA_043734065.1 Planctomycetota bacterium | reverse complement strand
GGGCGCATCGAAGCCTGACGCACAAGCGAAGGTGCCATGTTGCGATCTCCTTCGCTTGCGCGTCAGGCTTCGATTGGACGATCATTTCCTCGCTGTAGTCTTATGTGCGGCAGGAAAAACGTTACCTGACACCAGCGTGAGGTACGCGTGAGCCTTCCGTCATTCTTGAGCCTCCGTGACGTACAATTGTCGCGGTCTCGCCGCGTGCTGCCTTTCGGTAGGCGGTCGGCACACCGCGCAGATCACGGATTGCGGGTCAGGAAGGCAGGCTGTCGATGGAATCACGCTTTATCTGGCCGTTTGAACTCCTCGACAAACTGGGCGAGGGAGGCATGGGCGTGGTGTATCGCGCCCGGCACGTGGGCAATGATCGGCAGGTGGCCGTCAAACTGCTTCCCGACGATGTCGCCGCCAATGAGACGCTGCTGGCACGGTTTGAGCGCGAGTTGGAAGTACTCAAGCAACTTCGGCATCCCAACATCGTCCACTGCTTCGGAGGAACCTGCGAAAGTAAGCAGCGGTTCTACGCAATGGAGTTGATCGAAGGGGGCACGCTGGCCGAATTACTGAGTCGCAAGGAACGCCTGCCGTGGGAGACCGCAGTCGATTACGCGTTGCAAATGTGCGCCGCCCTTCAGCATGCTCACGAGCGAGGCATCATTCACCGGGACATCAAGCCGGGTAACTTTCTGCTGACCAAGTCGGGGCAGATCAAGTTGAGTGATTTTGGCCTAGCGGCGGTGGTCTCGGGCAGTCGAATTACGGCCGCCGGAAAGACGCTCGGCACCATTCAATACATGTCCCCCGAACAAATCCGCGGCAAGCCGCCTCTGACCAACCGATCCGACCTTTACGCTCTGGGGTGCGTGATTCACGAGATGCTGACGGGAGACCCGCCGTACCTCGGCGACAGTACAGCCGAAGTGCTCCAGAAACACTTGAAGGCACCGATCCCACACGTCGCCGCCGAGATCATCGACTGTCCGTTGGAGCTGGATGAACTGGTCTTTCAACTGCTGAGCAAGGACGTGGAGCAGCGTCCCGAGTCGGCGGCATTTGTCGCATCGCGGTTGGAGGGAATTCTGCAACCCGGCCGCCGGGCGTCTCCCGCCGAGCCCGATTTCTTTTCTTCGCAGACGCCTCCAGTTCCGATAATCGCCCCGTTGAAGGGAATTCAAAGTAGCGAACCCGATCTCGACGTGAGGACCGTTCCAACTCGACGGGTCGCGTCACCTCCGTTGGCGTGGGTTGTCGCGGCGCTGTTGCTCGTGGTCTGCTTGAACTTGTGGTCCAGCGCAAGAGACACCTCCGCACAGGTGCGACACGCCGAACAGATGTGGGTGAACTTGCTCGAAACAACGGACCCGCCGACTCGCCTCCTAGCATTGAGTTCACTCGGCAAGTTCGGCCCGCTCAGTCCCTCCACTCTTGAGAAGCTGCGTGTCACCGCTGGCACGACCAGTCAGGGCGACGGCATCCGTATCGCCGCGCTGGCTACTCTGGCGCAGCATGCGTCAGAGTGCCGTTCGTTTCAGTCGGAGATCTTCAAGATGCACAACTCGGATGACAGTTCGGCGGTCCGTGGCCAAGCGGGGCAAACGTACGAAGCGATGAAGCAAGCGGGAGGGCGATCGACAAGAGCAGCAGCCAACGTCTGGGTAGTGATCATCGCCATCATCGGAATTGCGATCTCCAGTGGCAGGTGGCTCTGGCGGCGACTTGAGAAGTTCGCGTAGTCAGCCTCGCTGGGAAGGTTCGATGTTGCTGCCTTCTTGCCGCCCATGGTGTTGAGCAAACGGTGATCGCTGCCCAGAATGTCTGAAGTCAGGACTCTCTCCTCTTTGACTCAGGACATTCTCATGCTGAGACCTCTTCGATTGGCGGCGGTCGGGTTGTTGATGATGGCTGCGATGAGTCAGGCGCTCTCGGCGCAAGAGACCTCGGTTCGCCGGGGTCGTAATGTGATCTACATCACGTGGGATGGCTTTCGCTGGCAGGAGTTCTTCGGTGGAGCACAACTGCTCTACATCAGCAAGGATGCCGGGGTGGCCGATGTCGAGGGGGTCAAACAGCGATTCTGGCGCGAGGACGATGTGGAGCGTCGCGAGGCGCTGCTGCCGTTCGTCTGGACGGTGATCGCCAAGCAGGGCCAGATTATTGGAGACGCCACCAAGAACGCCCCGGCCAAAATCGCGAACACGATGAAGTTCTCGTACCCCGGCTACAACGAGATGTTCGTCGGCTATCCCGACGACGAGCGAATCAAGTCGAACGGCAAATTTCCGAAC
>JAYTFV010000419.1:0-2938 GCA_043734065.1 Planctomycetota bacterium | reverse complement strand
CTGGTTTTATCGGCTCACATCTCTTGCAGAAGCTCTTGGAGTTGGGGCAAGAAGTTGTCGGTTTGGACAACTTCGCCACTGGCCATCAGCACAACCTGGATGATGTTTCCAGAGTCGTTGGCCGCGAGGCATGGAATCGCTTTACGTTTCTCGAAGGCGACATCACAGACTTGGAAACATGCCATCGGGCATGTCGAGGCGTCGATGTTGTCCTGCATCAAGCCGCGTTGGGCTCGGTGCCAAGGTCGATCGAGAATCCGCTGGCGAGTCACGAATCGAACATCACTGGTTTTCTCAACATGCTCATCGCCGCGAGGGATGTGCAAGTAGGGCGCTTCGTTTATGCCTCGTCCAGCGCGGTCTACGGCGATCACCCGAGTCTGCCCAAACGCGAAGAACAATCGGGCAATTTGCTTTCGCCGTACGCCCTCACCAAATCGGCCAACGAACTGTACGCCTCGGTCTTCGCTCGCTGTTACGAGATGCAGACCGTCGGGCTGCGGTACTTCAACGTATTTGGTCGGCGGCAGGATCCGGAGGGAGCCTATGCCGCAGTGATTCCTCGCTGGTTCCGCTGTCTGCTCGACGGGGAGTCGTGCAGCATCTTTGGCGACGGGGAAACCAGCCGCGATTTCACTCACGTGAGTAATGTTGTCCAAGCCAACGTACTGGCAGCCACAACTACGGCGAACGTGGCAGGTCATGCGTTCAACGTGGCCTGCGGCGATCGACTGACTCTCCGGAAACTGCACGACGCCATCGCTGCGGTCTTATTGCGGCGCGGTACGATCTCAACAGTTCCCTTGCCGGTCTGGCAGCCGTTTCGGCCGGGTGACGTCCGCCACTCGCTCGCAGACATTTTGAAGGCGACGGAATTTCTCGGCTATGAGCCGGGCTGCACACTCACCGCGGGTTTGGAGGAAGCGGCCGAGTGGTACGTCGAACAATGTGGCGTCGGGCTGCTTACGAGAGCGGCGTGAATGCGTTTGAAACTCCGGTGCGCACCGGAGTTTTTGACTACCTCCACTTCTTCGGCATTTGAGTGAATCGACGGATATCCCCACAATCCAAGGCAATTCCCGATGGTGATGAATTGTCACGAAGGGAGTTTCAGGGGCCGCCGGTCTAGGATGGAACCACATGGTTGATCCCCTTCCGAGTCACGTCCGCGCGCGAGTCACGTCGTTCATGGCTTCGGTCCGAAGTTCGAAACTAGCGCGGGCCGCTCTCGTGACTGGAGTGCTGACGATCCTCTGCAAGGGGATCGGGTTTGCCAAAGAGCTAGTTGTCGCTTCCCAGTTTGGCATCGGGGCCACGCTCGATTCGTATCTCGTGGCGGTGGTGCTGCCGAATCTGGCGGTCAATGTTTTTGCTCAGAGCTTCGCTACAGCCCTCGTAATGAAGTACGTGCAGGACCGGACAAACTCTGGTGATGAGACCGCTCGTCAACAGTTTTCGGCGTCGATGTTCTGGGGAGCGGCGTTTGTTGTGGCGGTGTCGGTGACAGGGGTGGTTCTTGGACCATTACTGCTGCCGTGGCTGAGTCCTGGTTTTCGGCCCGAAGTGCTGGCCTCGACGCAGAGGCTGGTGTGGCTGTTGTTTCCCTATTCCGTTCTGGCGGGGACAAGCGCGATCTGGTCCTCGATACTCAACGCGCGGGGGCGGTTCTTTGCCTCGGCTGTTTCACCGGGAGTGATCTCGCTGGCCGTGATCGTGGCGGTGACATGCTGGCGCATCACCGATGCCCGAATCTTGGTCGGAGGACTGACAGCGGGAGCGTTAATAGACTTGGCGATTCTAGGGTACTGCCTGCGGTGGGAGGGACTGCCGCTCGTTCCGTCTGTTGGTAGATGGCAACCGGAACATTGCTGGATCGCCGCACAGACACTCCCAATGATTGCAGGTTCAACCCTGCACTTCTGTACCGTGATGGTGGATCAGTCGATGGCTTCGACGCTCGGAGAAGGGAGCGTCTCCGAGCTGAATTACGGAAATCGTATCGTGGCGATGATAGTGGGGCTGATTGCCCTCCCAATGGGAAAGATTCTTTTCCCACACTTTGTTCAGTTGATTGAGGCTCGAAAGTGGAAGGAGCTACAGCTCTTTCTCAGAAGGTCGGTACGGGTACTGCTGGCGTTTTCGATCCCGATCACAATCTTCCTCGCGACGTTCTCCGTTCCCATCGTGACGTGGACATTCCGGCGGGGGCAGTTCACGTCGGAGATGGCAACACGCGTGGCTGCTGTGCAGGTGATGTGTGCCCTGCAGATTCCGTTCTACCTATGGAGTGTGCTGCTGGCTCGGCTCACCGTGGCGCTGCAAATGCGACGAGTCATCGTGGGGTGTGGGGTTATGAATCTGTCTATGAATATTGCGATGAACTACCTGCTGATGAAGCCGCTGGGGGTCACGGGGATCGCGCTTTCGACTGCTCTTGTCTACTTGGGAGCATCCTGTTACTTCTCCGCCGCGATTCGAGTGGTCCTGCAACATAAGGTTCGGGAACAGATGGAGATAGACAAGGCTTCCGAAGCAGAATCGAAGACAGCCCAGGTGCCTCGCCTCGTTGCCTGATCGTCGTCACTCCCTCTTGGTCGCCCTTGCCATGCATCTCCTTCTCGTCATCAGTTCGTTGGGAGGCGGTGGTGCCGAGCGAGTAATGACTCGTCTGGCTGAGGCGTGGGTTACCTCGGGAGTTCGAGTCACGCTGGCGACTTTCGACGGGCGGGCCGGAGACTTCTATCTCCTGCGAGAGGGGATTGTGCGACGGTCGATGCGCGACGAGCCGGGTGGCCGAGGGCGATTCGTGCCCGGTCCGATCGCCCGTACTTTCTGGCTCCGCTCGATCATTCGCGAGACCTCTCCCGACGCGGTGATCAGCTTTACGGATCGAACCTGCGTAGTCACACTCCTCGCTTCGATCGGGCTTCGAGTTCCA
>JAYTFV010000418.1:0-7638 GCA_043734065.1 Planctomycetota bacterium | reverse complement strand
CGCCGTCCTTGCCGAGCAAAAGGAGCGGCTGCGGACCACGCTCGCCAGCATCGGGGATGGCGTCATCTCGACCGACGCCAGCGGCCACGTCACCTTTCTGAACGCTGTGGCCGAGACGCTGACGGGGTGGAAGAATGACGAAGCGACGGGCGTGCGGCTGACGCAGATGTTCCGCATCGTCAACGAGTCCACCCGGCAGACGGTCGAGAACCCGGTGACCAGGGCGTTGAAAGAAGGCATCATCGTCGGGTTGGCGAACCACACCGTCCTCATCGCCAAAGACGGCACGGAACGGCCGATCGACGACAGTGCCGCCCCGATCCGCTGTCAAGACGGCGAGATTGTGGGCTGTGTGCTGGTGTTCCGGGACATCACCGAACGCCACAAGGCTGAAGTGGCGTTGCGTCATCGTGAGGAGCGGTTCCACAGGACGGTGAACGAGATCGCCGTCCCGACGCTGCTGCACGCCGACGACGACCAAATCCTTCTCGTCAACAAGGCTTGGACGGACATCACCGGCTACCGAATCGAGGACATCCCGACCATGGGGGAATGGACCCACCGGGCCTACGGGGAGCGCGCCGCCACCGCCAAGGAGTATATCGACCGGCTGTTCGAGGCCGACGAGCGGCTGGACAACGGCGAGTGGGTGGTGACCACCGCCACAGGAGACCAGCGGGTCTGGCACTTCTTCTCGACGCCGGTGGGCCGGGAAGCGGATGGTCGACGCTTATTGGTCAGCAACGCCATCGACATCACGGAACGCAAACGGGCCGAGGAGCAGATTCGTTACAGCGAGCAACTGCACCGCATCGCGTTCGACCAGTCCCCGGTCGGAAAGGTTTTCGTGGGACCGGACGATCGCTTCATCAAAGTGAACGCGGTCATGTGCGAGATCACCGGCTATTCTGCCGACGAACTGCAGGGGATGAAGTTCTCGGAACTCACGCATCCGGACGATCTGACGCACGACAATGAACTCCTTGACATCTTCCGCTGCGGTGGCAGCACGCACTACGAAAACGACAAGCGTTACATGTGCAAGGACGGCAGCATCCGCTGGGTCGCCGTGACCGCGCGCATGGTGAACGATGCCGCAGGCCGCCCCCTGCACAGCGTGTGCGTCATCCGCGACATCACCCAACGCAAACAGGCCGAGGACGCGCTGCGGTCGAGCGAGGAGTTCAATCGCAGCCTGATGGACGGGAGTGCGGATTGCGTGAAGGTGCTGGATGTGGACGGCCACCTCCTGTACATAAACGCTCCGGGCCGCTGCTGGATGGGGATTGACGACTTCGGGCCGTTGTGCGGCCAGGAGTGGTCGGCCTTGTGGCCTGCGGAAGCGAGGCAGGACATCGAACGCGCCGTGGCGACGGCCCGCAGTGGCAGCAGTTACTCCTTCCAGGCGTTCTGCCCGACGGCGAAGGGAACGCCGCGCTGGTGGGACGTGGTGGTCAGCCCCGTCCGCGACGCCGCCGATGGTCAGGTCGTGCGGCTGTTGTCGGTGTCCCGTGACATCAGCGAACGGAAGCAGGCCGAAAAGGAGTTGCGGGCGAGCGAAGAGCGCATGCGCCTGGCCACGGAGGCGACGCAGGTCGGTATCTGGGAATGGAAAGTCCTCACCAATACGATTCGCTGGGATGCTCAGATGTTCCGCATCTATGGCATCGCGCCGACGCCTGACGGGATCGTGGATTATACCGATTGGAGCAGTGCGGTGCTGCCCGAGGATTTGGCGGAGAATGAAGCGATCCTGCAGGACACCGTGCGCCGGTGCGGGAAGAGCGAGCGCACCTTTCGCATTCACCGGCGCAACGATGGGGAATGCCGCTACGTGGAGGCGGTGGAGACAGTGCGTACGAATGCCCAGGGGCAAGCCGAGTGGGTGGTCGGCACGAACCTTGACATCACCGACCGGAAGAGATCGGAGGAAGAGTTGCATCGGCTGGCCGCTGAGCTTTCCGAGGCGGACCGCCGCAAGGACGAGTTCCTGGCCACGCTGGCTCACGAACTCCGCAACCCGCTGGCCCCGATCCGCAACGGCCTGCAAATCTTGCGTCTGTCCAGTGGGAACAGTGAGGCCGCCGAGAAGGTTCGCGACATCATGGAACGTCAGTTGGGGCAGATGGTCCATCTGGTGGATGACTTGCTCGACGTGAGTCGCATCAGCCGCGGGAAGCTGGAACTCCGAAAGGAACGGATCGAACTGGCGTCGGTTCTGAACAATGCCGTGGAAACCAGCCGTCCGCTCATCGATGCCGGTGGCCACAACATCACCGTCGTCCTGCCGCCCCAGCCGGTCTTCCTGGACGCCGATGCGACCCGCCTGGGACAGGTGTTCTCCAACCTCCTCAACAACTCTGCCAAGTACAGCGAACGCGGCGGTCGTATCCAATTAGTGGCGGAGCTTCAGGGCGACAATGTCTTTGTGCGCATCAAGGATACCGGGGTCGGCATCCCCGCCGAGATGTTGCCCAAAATCTTCGAGATGTTCATACAGGTGGATCGGTCACTGGAAAAAGCCCAGGGCGGCTTGGGCATCGGCCTGTGCCTGGTGAAGCGGCTGGTCGAGATGCACGGCGGGAGCGTGGAGGCCCGCAGCGCAGGCCCCGGTCAGGGCAGCGAGTTTGTGGTGCGTCTGCCGGTGGTCGTGTCGGTGCTACAACAGGTCAAGCCACCGACCGACGACGAAGAATCGATCAGCCCGTCTGGTCGCTGCCGCATCCTGGTGGCGGATGACAACGTGGACTCGGCGAACAGTCTGTCATTGTTGCTCACGCTCATGGGGAACGAGGTTCGTACCGTCCACGACGGATTGCAGGCCGTGGACATCGCAGAAGTGTTCCGGCCCGACATGATCTTGCTGGACATCGGAATGCCGAAATTGAACGGCTACGAAGCCTGCCGTCATATTCGAGAACAGCCGTGGGCCCAGCAGGCCGTCCTCATCGCCCTGACCGGCTGGGGGCAAGACGAAGACAAGCGGCGGTCGAAAGAAGCGGGCTTCAATCACCACCTGGTGAAGCCGGTGGACCCCGCGACTCTCAAGAAGCTGTTGGCGGAGTTGCAGAGCAAGGTAGGTCAGGCTGTGCCTGATCGATCAGGCACAGACTGACCTACGTTTACTACCGCAGCTGTGGTCGGCCGTGGCGATGGCGGCTCTGTCGTCGTACCCGGTCGGCGAGCAGACCTCGTCGGAGGTGTCATGGTTGCCGGTGACGATGTCGAAGCCGAGGTCGGCGACCATTTTGAAGTCTTGGACTCAGTTCGTGCCATCCGCCCCGTGACGGTTCCGGTGTGACCGAGAGTTTCGTTGAACGTATGCACTCGGGCTTCCGGAGAAAAGGAGGAAATCGTCTACACGGGCGACCATTCAGCGGGTAGAGTCAGCGCGTTGGGAGTCGCTCATGTCCAGAAGTCGCTTCGACGCCGGCAATCGGGAAGACGCAATGCCAGTCATGGCTTGGCCATTCATTCAGATCGGTGACGATGGCATCGCCATCATCGAAGGAACTCGCACCAAGGTGATCGAGATCGCCCTCGATCGGATGGCGAATCATTGGGATGCGGACGAAATCCATTGCCAATACCCGTACTTGTCGCTGGGGCAGATTCACGCCGCACTGGGCTACTACTACGAGAACCAGGAAGAGTGCAATCAACTGATTGAATCCCGTCGACGAAGAGCCGAGGAGCTTCGAGCCCAGACCGAGAATCCCGCCCTGCAAGAACGACTGCGAAAACTCTCGCGGCAATGAGTCTTCCGCGGGATGCCATTGGCGAGGGCATTGACTCGCCAGTGCGATTCGCAGGAGAACGTCCACAAAACACTGGCGGCCCAAAGCGACCGCCAGTGGCACCTTCAATCATCCAACTTTCGGGTGCGGGGCATTCATCGACTGTCTCACCCCGCCGCCTAATTCGGCGTAGGACTATTCGGCATTCTGTAATCGAATGACCGCGGAGTTGGTAGGTCGTCCGGACGAGGATAGAAACAGAACAACCCATCGCCGAGCAATTCACCCTTCTCATTCTCCCGCAAATTGCCAGTCGAACTGGAAATGCTGTAGCCGGATCCACTCGAAGGCTCGCGGCTTAAGAAGCCGAAGAAATCTAGTCCGATGAACCCTCCTATTGGGCACGCGTCATTCGGAAGGAGTACAGGTAATTCCAGAACCACTCCCGCTGGGTGCATGATAGGGATCACTCTCTTGCCGTCAGGTCGAAAGCGGATGAACCGACGCCATAGCAATGGGAAATAATGCCCCTCGATCACTGCTCCAGTGCTGCCAGGGATCAGTGTGAGTTCGTCGTAGTTGAGAACGCAGACGTTATCGTCTTCTTCACCTGCCAGCTCGAACTGCTCGATCCCTCGCACGCCCAGCGAGAATGCAGGCCCTTTACATCCGTGTTCGAGCGGCCAGGAATGTATACCTATGCCCTTCGGCGACCCATCGGGGTTTTTCCCGGAGATCAACCCCTGACCCGAAAACTGAACGAACCCGTCTGGGTGGTGGGAGAGCTTGATTCGTGCATCGTCCGATGATCCGATTTCGAGCGATTCGTCAAGTGGAATTGCGTACTCGTGGTCGGCTGAAGTGGGAACCGACGTGACGTAGTTGACCGTGTTCTTGGATAGGACTGCTCGATTGGCAGGGTGATACGGCACCGTGATGTAGTACGAACCATCGGATCCGTACCAAATCTTGCAAATCTTGTAGAGCTTGCCCTGAACCGAGATTAGAATCGTGTGCTTTGACATACTCGCCAGTTCTGATAGTTCAGGTTCTACCTGATTGCTCTTCTTAAGATTGTGCGTCGTCACCGGACCGGTTTGTGGGCGAGAGTCCGGTGGAAACCTGACCTACCGGATCGGCGACCCGCATCACCCGCCGCAGCTGTGCCCACCGCAGCTGTGGTCCGCTGTCGCGATCCCGGATTCTTCATCGCACCCCACCGGCGAGCAGACCTCATCGGAGGAGATGTGGTCGCCGGTGACGATCTCGAACCCGAGGTCGGCGACCATCTTGAAATCTTCCTGTGGGTCTTGGCCCTTGGTGGTCAGGTAGTCGCTCACGAACATCGAGTTCGCGGCGTACAGGCCCATCGCTTGCAGCCAGCGGAGGTTGATCTCGCGGCCTCCGGCGATGCGGATTTCGACCTTCGGGTGCGACAATCGCAGCAGGCAGAGTACCTTCAAGCAGTAACGCGGGTTCAGCTCCTGGACCGCTTCCAATGGCGTGCCGTCGATCGAGTTCAGGAAGTTCACCGGGATCGAATGGACCTTCAACTGGTGAAACTCCTGGATTACATCGACCAGGTCTTCCGCCGTTTCGCCCATTCCGACGATCAACCCGCTGCACAGTTCCATCCCCGACTTGGCGACGACGTTCAGCGTCTGCACGCGGTCTTCGTAGGTGTGGGTCGTGCAGATTTCTTCGTAGTAGCGGCGGCTGGTGTTCAGGTTGTGGTTGATCCGGTCGACCCCGGCAGCTGCGAGCTTCTCGGCCTGATGGGGCTTGAGGAGGCCGAGGCAGGCACAGATGTGCAGGCCGAGTTCCTCCTTGATCTTCTTGACGGTGCTGCACACATGGTCGACCTCGCGATCGGTCGGCCCGCGTCCGCTGGCGACGATGCAGTAGGTCCGGGCGCTGAGTTCTTTCGCCTTGCGAGCCCCCTCCATGAGCACACGCTCGTTGGCGATCGTGTACTTCTCGATCGGAGCGGTCGAGACGATCGACTGCGAGCAGTAGCCGCAGTCCTCGGGGCAGAGCCCGCTCTTGGCGTTCTTCAAATAGTAGAAGTGGACCTTTAGCCCGAAATGCTCGCGCCGCACGCGGAACGTGGCGGCCAGCAGGTCCGGCAGCTCGACATCAGGGCAATTCAGCACCGCGTGGCACTCTTCTCGAGTCAGCACATGCCCGCCCAGCACCCGCTGGCCGAGCAGATGCCACTGCATCCAAGTGCCGCCGTTCGAGGGACTCTGCGTGTTCGGTGATCCGACTGCCGCGCTGCTGACCATCACGTGTGACCTTGTAGTGCCCGTTGGCCCCGGAACTGCGAAAACCGTTCGCAACAGGGGAATCATTCGGACGTACTGGCTAGTGTAGTGAGGTCGGAAACTCAGAGCGAGCGGTGTGGTCTTGCGGTTCGTCTCCACGGTAGATGGGCCTACCACAACCTCTGCACACCGTAGGCATCGAGTTGGTCGTCGGCACTCGCGATGGGAATGACTTCCACGAGAGCTTGAGCGACCAGCAACCTGTCGAACGGATCGTTGTGATGTGCAGCCAAGGATGTCAGAAGGCAGGTGTGTCGTGGTTCGATGTGCAGATAGCCGAATCCGTTGAGGTCGATGGCCTCCCGCATCGCCTCCTCATAAGGCTTGGTCAGGGTGTACTTGTGTTTACCGATCTTGATGGCGATCTCCCAATAGCTCGCCGGACTGACCCACTTGCTGTGGGAGGGGTCGAGGATGAGAGACCGAGCTTTGGCACTGAGTTGCGGGTCATCAAGGTAAAACCACAGCAAAGCGTGTGTATCGAGGAGCAGCCTCAAGGCAGGTACTCCTGGAAGTCCTCCAGGTGTTCGTCGTCCTCAGCCAGGACGATCAACGTCCCCCGTCCCCGGCCTGCCAGAGGACGCGGAGCCTCGACTTCAGAAATGATGAGCTTGGCCACGGTCCGGTTTTGTTCCGTGATCGAGACTTCGTCACCGGGGGACATGGTGTGGATCAAGTCCGGCAATCGAGCCTGGGCTTCTTTGAGTGTCAGAACCACGGCCTGTTTCTCCTGAGCGAAGAATCGTTTTGACACTTGATCTTACCACAACACGCAAGGGGAAACACGCATTGAGATTCAGCACCACACGTTGACGAGCGGGAATGCGGACCGGCGGCAGTGGCGTTTACGCTCCCGTTTCGGGAGACTCCGCACCATGGGCACCAGCGGGCCATCCGCAGCCTGGTCTCGATGACGACGATCCCCCTTCCCCGTGGACTCACTCATGCTCGACCTGAAGCAGTACATCCGCAGCATCCCGGACTTCCCCAAGCCGGGGATTATGTTCCGCGACATCACGCCGCTGCTCTCGCACCCGCTGGCGTTTCGCGAGTCGATCCGCCGGATCGTCGAGCGGTTCCGCGACAGCCGCATCAACGTCATCGCCGCGGCTGAGGCTCGCGGTTTCATCTTCGCCGCTCCGGTCGCACTGGAACTGAACGCCGCCTTCGTCCCGGTGCGTAAGCCGGGGAAGTTGCCGTTTGACACGAGTGCCTTCCATTACGAATTGGAGTACGGGAAGGACACGCTGGAGATGCACACCGACGCGGTGAAGCCCGGCGATCGTGTGCTGCTGGTGGACGATCTACTGGCCACCGGGGGGACGATCAATGCCTGTGTCCAGCTCGTCGAGCGTAGCGGGGCCGAGGTCGTGGGCTGTGCGTTTGCAATCGAGTTGACGTTTCTGAATGGTCGGTCGCGCCTGGCTCCTCGGGAGTGTTTCAGTGTGCTGGAGTATGACGACGAGAACTGAGCGAATGCCCTCTTGGCCTGAGTGTGTGCCTCTGGTTTGTCGGTGAGAGGCTTGGGCGAGCGGGAGGGCGACGTGGCTGGGAGGGCGACGCTCCTGCGGAGCCGC
>JAYTFV010000417.1:0-11742 GCA_043734065.1 Planctomycetota bacterium | reverse complement strand
GCGAACCCTCCGCCTGGCACCACTTCTGGTCCCGAGAGAAACCGCAACCCCCAACCCCAGCCAAGCAACCCGCGTGCCTACTTTCGTGATGCACACACGCGGCTCGGCGCTAGCCGCCGGTTCCCCTCACCGCACTGCGGCCAGATCGTCACATCAATGACGAGAAGCTCACCGCTCGCCTGTCCTCAATTCAACTTCCACGGGAGTCGGCTCGCCACCTGAACTTCCCCATGATTTTGTCGCTCTCTTCCAAGCACGAGCGGAAAGCCAGAAATGTACAACATCATGAAGAAAAAAACATGAGGAGCCCAGTCATTCAGTATGACCATGTCGACGATCGCCGCGCTGGCGATGTCACACGGTCTTCTCCATACTGCGGGCCAGACCAGCGACCAGGCGAGCGAGCGACCACACGTGAACGGGACCGACATCTCCGAAGACGGCAGCGAGTACGAGTTCGGAGTTCCGTTTCCCGGTCGGATTCTGGAACCGGACCTGCGGGCCAGGACAGCTCTCAAGAAACTGCCCGAGGGACTCTGGAATTGGGACGAGCTGTTCGGTCGCCCCGGCCCAGTGCTGATCGACATCGGCGTGGGCAACGGGCGATCGGCGCTGACGCATGCCTACCGCCAGCCGGAGTGCAACATCCTGGCCGTCGACATCCTGCCGGTCGTGATTCGATACGCGACCCGGCGGGGCAATCAGCGCGGGCTGCATCAGTTGCGAGTCGCGGTGATCGGGGGCCGGGAACTGTTGGAGCGGCATGTCCCCCCCGCATCGGTCGCGGAGATTCACTGCTATCATCCCCAGCCGTACTACCGCTCGGACGAGATCCGGTTGCGATTGGTCACGCCCGATTTTCTGCGGCTCGTCTGGCAGGCCCTGTCCCCCGGCGGGAAGTTCGTATTGCAGACCGATCACCCCGCCTACTGGACCTACATGCGAGAGGTCTGCTCGCACTTCTTCGACTGGACTGACCACCCCGCCGCCTGGCCCGACGCCCCCGAGGGCCGCTCCCGCCGCGAGATGATCGCCCGCAGCAAAGGGCTGACGATCTTCCGCGGGATCGGCACCAAACGAGCCGACCTCGACCCGGTCCAGGCCACCCAGCTTGCGACCAGTCTGCCGTTGCCGGTGTTTAATGCGGATCGACGATTGCTGGAACTGGATTCCATCGAGAGTGGTCGTCGACGCTAAAGAATACGCAGTGGTGGCAACACATTATCGCAGTGTCATGTCTGGCATCCCTCCGGGATGAGAGGTCATTCGCAAGATTCATTCTTGAGCTGTGTCGCAGGGCACCCGAAATCTCTCGTCTTCAAATTCTTTCGCTCAACGCTCAATGCTGATCGCTCCTACTCCAGACACCACTCGGTCGAGGCGGGTGATTCGCGGTTGAGGATCGCCGGGCGCTCAATCGTGACGCCTTTGATCTGGACCTTCAATTGGGGCCAGACCTCGCAGGGGGTGATTAACTCGGTCCGGTCGGCGTGAATCAGGACCGTGTCGCCGGTGGACGCGACGCGGACGCTGGGGTGCCAGTGCAGCACTTGCCCGGTGCTGAATTTCGCGGTCTGTTGCGGCGTGACCTGCATCCCGCACAAGTCGTAGCCCAGCGATTCGGCCTGCTCGGCCATCCGCCATTCGTCCGGGACGCCGAACTTTTCATAGATGCGTTGCAGCCGCTTCCAGGTCTCGGTGACTTCCCAGCCAGCTTGCGAGAAGTAGATCCCGGTGGCTTGCAGCAGGCTGGCGACCTGGTGTGTGTCGACCATTTCCGCGGGCGGAGTGCCGAAGCAGACCGTCCGCGTACAGCCAGCGTGCAGGCCACCTTCGCGACCAATCGCCGAGATCACGCAGTGCCGCTCGACCTTGTCCAGGCCGTAGGACCAGTGGCGGTAGCGGGCTCCCTGGCCATCGGCGAGAATCTGAATCCGCACGGGGGTGATCCCATGCTTGATGAGGCGGTGCGAAATCTGACCCGCGAGCTCGGCTTCGGTCATTCCCCGCTGCAGATTGCGAGCGACCGCTTCGACCGCGTGAGCCACCCAGCGCCCGAGAATCCGCAGCCGCTTGGTCTCGTGGGTGTTGATCGTGCGGCGGAAGTCGGCCAGTTCGTACGCGACGTTCGGCGTCCCGAGCACTCCGCTGTCGCTGGCCACGTTGCGACCTCGGCAGAGGTCGGTGATGAGGACTTCACGAGATTCGTACCAGGGGCGCTCCTTGACCTGAAACCCCAACCCCGGCACCTCGCGATCGAACAATTGGCCGTTGTCGACCGAGTTGCAGAGGACCACACGGGCGTCGCGACTGATGAAGAGGGCCGCTGTGGTTTCGGCCGTGCCGTGGCGGGAGTTGTCGCCTCCGCTGGTCAGCCACGCAAAGTTCTCGGCCCGTTCCAGCACCAGCCCATCGAACTGCTTCAGGTCCAGATATTCCGCGAGCAGCTTGTGTTTGCGTTCAACCTCGTCATACCGGTCGATATCCGGCAGGCGGATTTCGCCCGAGGACATGTGCTGGTAGGGAGGGAGCGACGTAAGCGACATCCATGCAATCCGAGGGAGGAGCTGTCAGGGGGCAGCGTTCAGCGATCAGCCAGAAAAGAAGCCGCATCAAATATCCGAAGTCTCCGAAGACTTCGGAAGTTTGGGGAGAGGCCACCACAGAGAGCGAGAGCCAACACCAGCTTAGCAAACGGGGGGCGGCATTCGTAGAATCTTGAGCCACTCCACCAGTGATTGCGAAATGAGGAGACATCTATGACGAGGACTCGGGTTGAAGCGGATCGCGAAGATTTGCTGGCTGAGGCCGTGAATCTCCGTGAGCGGATCGAGCTGCGAATGCCCGGTTCCGAAGAGGCGGTGACGATCGGTTGTAACGCTTTGGGGCACTGGTCGTTCTACTTCGGAGCCGAGCCGATGTACCGTTTCGACGCCGAGGGCCGCCTCCGCCGGGCCGTTTCGGCTGGGAAGCTCTACCGGACGCAAGGCGGAACGCTGGCGGAACTTGAGCGGGTGCGGCTGGAGCAGGAGACGCAACTGCAGCGGCGGGATCTCTCGCCGACCGAGGTGGAGCTGTTTCTGGCCCAGGTCCAGGCTCACCTGCAACAGCTGCATCAGGCGTATACCACCGACCGCTGCCGAGTCCTGCGTGAGGTCGGCACGCAGGCCGATTTCTCGTCGCGACTGACAGCCCTCTTGAGTCGATTCGAAGGGGAGTCAATCATGCTGGCTCCGGCGCTGGCGACGAAGAGGAAGTGATGCGATCGGAAGTGCCAGCCCCGGTTCCGATCCCCGATTCAACTCTGACGGTCGCTCCGGTTGGCTCACCTGTCCGGATTTTACTGGATAATCGAACGGGAATACTCGAAGATGACGAGACTGTCGCCACCTTCGCCAGAAGGTGGGCGAGCGGGAGTCATCGACCCCGCAGCCCGCAAACCCGACAGGGGGCGTCGGCTGCATGGGGATGCGTGATCGGGCAGCCCGCGTTCTGGCGAACGCAGCGACGGCAGACGAAGAACCAATTCTGGGAGACCTTTTCGTGCGATTGGCAACGGTGGCCTGTCTGGCTGTGGCCCTGGTGGCGGGGGTAGCGGGTGTTCGCGCGGAGACGTTAAAGCTCAAGAGCGGGTTAATGTATTCGGGAAAAGTGGCCGGTCTGAACGATGTCGCGGTCTATTCATCCCTGAAGGCCAATCTCAACAAGAAGGTGCCAGCGTCCTGTCCAATCTGGATGGTTGACGATGGGCCGCGTCGGCTGTCGGTGCCTGGGCGTCAGATGGCCGAGATCCTGGATGATGCCACGCTGGCCTCCAGTATTATCAGCTTCAAAATCCCGCAGCGTAAGACGGGCCAGCAGAACTTTCCGCTTCAGGTGGGCACCTTTTCTCGAGTGGAGGAGTTCGACGAGTTCGGGCATGGGATGGTCCAGTTGCGCACGGCCACTGATACCACGCTGGATATTCTTCTGGGAATTGTCGAGTTGCGACCCGATTATGTGCAGATCGAAGGTCTGAAGTACAACTGGTCGTTCGCCCGGACGACTCATTCACTCGGCTCCGAGGTCATCGACCGCATCTTAAAGAAACGTGTCAACCGGACCAGTCTAATCGAACGCCGTAAGCTGATCGTGTTTTATGAACAGGCCGAGATGTATAAGTCGGCTCGCCAGGAGGTCCAGCTGTTCGTGAAGGACTTTCCGAAGGAAAAGAAGTGGTGCGATGAGGTCACGGCTCAGATGGATGAACTCGACTTCCGGCGAGTCCTGAATGAGATCACGCGCCGTCGGTCTGCGGGGCAGCACCT
Organism: Planctomycetota bacterium; assembly: GCA_043734065.1. GTDB lineage: Bacteria > Planctomycetota > Planctomycetia > Planctomycetales > Planctomycetaceae > TH-plancto1. The sequence continues at coordinate 7,435 of JAYTFV010000417.1, read as the reverse complement.
GCTGGCATACGGGGCGGTCAAGACGTTTCCAGTCGAGGGAGTCAGTGTCGAGATTCGCCGCCAGGTGGAAGGCATGCACCGCGATTACGACGCGGTCCGCGAACGACGAGCGAACATCCTGCTGCAACTCGACATGTTGCAAGTGGCGATCCCGGCAGATCAGGCGGCCCAGCTCAAACCGCTGCGAAGCCTGCTCGGAGAGGAGCTGCACGCGGTGGAGAATCTGGAGCGGTTGTCTCCCTATGAACAGATCGCCAATGCCCCGCAAGTCAGCGCCAGCGAGAAGTTGGCGCTGGCCTACTCCAGTTGGGTCGTGGGACCGTCGGACGCGGTCGATTCTCTGCCCGCTGCGGTGCGGATGTGGGAGATGCGATTTTTAATGTTGGAGTATTTGCGGACTCGCGAGGATGCGGTGCGACGCGCTGCGATTATGAAGACACTGGAAGGCACTGAGGATGTGTCGGTGGAGCGGCTGGCGCGGATGGTGGAGTTCCTGCCGATGCTGGAAAACATGGATCCGATCCCGCCGTGCGTGCCGACCCGGGTGGAAATCGCCTCGGACGGAGCCGGGACGCCGCTGTCGTACGTGGTGATCTTGCCGAAAGAATATAATGCACAGCATACCTATCCGCTGCTGGTGGTACTGCATGGATTCGGGAAGGATGCGGAGTCGGAGGCGCGCTGGTGGGCGGGTGATGCCGAGCGCGAGGGGCCCGGCCAGAGTCGCGGATTTATCACGATTGCTCCGGAATACGCCCCGGCCAAGCAAGCTCAGCACGAGTACGACCTGGCTTCGCACCGGACCGTGCTGGGCTCGATTCGCCATGCGATGCGGACGCACCGGATCGACGCGGATCGCGTGGTGCTGGCCGGGCACGGTATGGGGGCGGATGCCTGTTTCGATCTGGGGATGTCGCACCCGGATGTGTTTGCGGGGGTCGCTCCCATCTGCGGCAAGAGCCAGAAATACTGCATGTCCTACTGGGGGAATGCGACAAAGACCTCGTGGTATGTCGTCTCGGGAGAGCGGGACCGCGACACGGTGGCCGACAACATGCGCGACCTGAATAAGTATTTTAGTAAAGGCATCGATATTATCTACAGCGAATATAAGGAACGGGGGCTTGAACCTTACACCGAAGAGCTGCCGCGACTCATCGACTGGGCCGAGACGGTCCGCCGTAAACCGATCCAGGAGTACCTCGACTTCGAAGTCAAAACCCTGCGCTCGTTCGACAACCACTTCCACTGGATTCAGGCGGGCACCCTGCCACAGGAGCTGTTCCAGCCGATCGTCTGGGAGGACCGCAAAAAGATCATTCGCGACATGCCCATCAGTGGCAAGATCACCCCCGGCGGTACGGTGTATGTGAACCACCCCGGCAAGACGACGACCGTCTGGTTCTCGCCCGACATGGTCGATTTCGACAAACGGGTCCGCGTCCACGTCAATGGTCCCGAGCAGTTCAACGGCCTTTTAACGCCGAGTGTCGAGGCCCTGCTGGAAGACCTCCGCATCCGAGCCGATCGCAAGCGTCTCTTCTGGGCCCGGCTCGATCTGAAGTAGTGAGAGTCCAGGCTTCAGCCTGCTCTTGTGTTCACACCGCAGCCTGCAGGCCGGACTTTCACTGAAACTGCAAATGCCAAACTCGCAATCACGTATACATGCGTTTATGATGTGACGCTCGATTCTCTCTCCTTGCGAGCCGATGCCACTATGGCCAAGAATTCTGCTGCCCCCCCAGTGATGCCCTCGGTTCCACCGGACGACCCCGTGAATACCGCACGCCTCCTGGCAGCCTTGCAAACGCACTGGGGCTACGACGAGTTCCGGCCCTTGCAGCAGGCCGCGATGCTCAGCGTCCTGCAAGGCGGGGATTCCCTTGTTGTATTGCCGACCGGCGGCGGGAAGTCGCTCTGTTACCAGGCCCCCGCTGTCTGCATGGACGGAGTGGCGATCGTGGTGTCGCCGCTGATTTCGCTGATGAAGGACCAGGTCGACGCCCTCCGGGCCAATGGGGTTCCCTCCGCGTTTATCAACAGCACACTGACACCCAAACAGAAGTGGGAGATCGCTGCGGATCTCGATGCCAGGAAACTCAAGTTGCTCTATGTGGCACCGGAAGGTCTTACTTCGGAGCCACTGCTCAACCGGATTCGCAAAGCGGGCGTCTCCTTCTTTGCGATCGACGAGGCGCACTGCGTCAGCCACTGGGGCCACGACTTTCGGCCCCACTATCGTCAGCTCAAATTCCTCCGCGAGCAATTCCCCGAGGTCGGCATCCACGCCTTCACCGCGACCGCCAACGAGCGGGTGCGGGACGACATCATCGAGCAGTTGTCGCTCCGTCAGCCGCAGGTACTCGTCGGGAGCTTCGACCGCCCCAACCTGACTTACCGCGTCGAGCGGCGCAACAAACTGACCAGCCAAGTCAGCTCGATCATGGACCGCCATCGCGATCAGGCGGGGATCATCTACTGCATCAGCCGCAAAGAAGTCGAGACCGTCAGTGCCCAACTCAACGAGATGGGCTACAAGACTCGCCCGTACCATGCCGGTCTGTCGGACGTGGATCGTCAGTCGCACCAGGAGCAGTTCATCCGCGACGAGATCCAGACGATCGTCGCCACCGTGGCATTCGGCATGGGGATCGACAAGCCCGATGTGCGGTACGTGATCCACGCCGGAATCCCCAAGTCGGTCGAACACTATCAGCAGGAAACCGGCCGCGCGGGGCGCGATGGCCTCGAAGCCGAGTGCTGGCTGTTCACCAGCGGCAAGGACTTGCAGACCTGGCAGTACATCTTCAGTGAACAGATCGAAGCCGTCCGCCAAGTTTCGGAGGCATCACTCCGGTCGATGCTCGACTACGCCGACGGCGTAACCTGCCGCCATCGGGCACTGGTCCAACACTTTGGCCAGGATCTCCCCGCCGATTGTGGTGACAGTTGCGATCTGTGCCGGGGCGAGGTGGCGTTTGTCGAGAGTCCTTTGCGGATCTCGCAGATTATTCTCTCGTCGATACATCGGCAGGCGGAACGCTTCGGGAGCGAGTACACCGCTCGCGTCGTCACGGGGAACATCGATGATCGCGTGACGCGGAACGGGCACGAGAAACTGAGTACGTTCGGTCTGCTCAAGGAACATGCCATCACCCAGGTGCAGGACTGGATCGGCGACCTTGTGCGGCAGGGGTTCCTCCTCCGCGAAGGGGAGTATCAGATCCTCAAGATCACGGAACTCGGGCGGAAGCTGCTCAAGGGGGAGGGCACAGTGCGATTGCGGACCAGGGCGTCTGCCGAAACCGATGCCTTCTCACCAAGTTCAGCACGGAGCAACCGGACCAGTGGAGCCCGTGGGCCGCGTCAGGAAAAGGTCGACTCGATGGAGGGCGTCGACGCGGGGCTGTTCGAAGAGCTGCGAGCGCTGCGGTTGGAACTGGCCCGCGAGCGGGAGGTGCCGCCGTACGTGATCTTCGGCGACTCGGCACTGCGGGATATGGCGCGGCTGCGTCCCACGGAAGTGGAGGGATTCCTGAACGTGCGCGGCGTCGGCGAGAAGAAGTGCGAAGACTTCGGCGAAATGTTCATCGAGGCGATCGTGACCTACTGCGAGGAACACGAAGTCGAGACGGATATCGCCCCCGCGACGCCCGCCCCGATGCGGAGTCCGGCCCGTTCGCGCGAGGCCCCCAGCGGATCGGCCCTCAAAGTGTTCCCGATGTTCGAAGCGGGGGTCAGTATCGCCGAGGTGGTCGAGAGAACGGGCCGCGCCCTGTCGACGGTGCAGGGCTACCTCGGGGAATATCTGCGTTCCCGCAAGATCACCGACCCCTCACCGTGGGTCGATCCCGCGACGACAGCCCGCGTCCTGACCGCTTGCGAGGAGATCGGCTCTTCAGACCGCCTCACTCCGATCTTCGAGCACCTCGGCGAAACGGTGAACTATGAGACGCTGAGGATTGTCGTGACGTGCCTGCGGAATCAGGCAGCAGACGACGAGTGAAAGGGATGATCACGATGAGTACCGTGTACCTCGAAAACTCGATCATCAGTTACCTGCGACAGAAACCAATCTCGCAGGTCGTGACAGCTGCACGGCAGAATCTGACCCATCGCTGGTGGGACAATGAGCGTTCCAGATTCGAACTGGTGGTCTCCCAATATGTCATTAATGAAGTCTCGGCGGGAGGCCAAACTCTCGCAGCCGATCGATTGCAGGCGCCGGACGGTATCGCAGTTCTCCCCAATGCTCCAGAGATTCTCTGGATCGCGAACGAGATCATGTCCCGGGCAATCTTGCCCATTAAAGCCCAAGTGGACGCTTTGCATATCGCCTCGGTTGCCCATCATCGGATAGAATACCTGCTGACATGGAACTGCAAACACATTGCGAATGCGAAGACACTGCCCCGCATTCAACGTGTGCTGGCAGAGATGGGCATTCCGATACCGGTGATTTGCACCCCTGAAGAGATGCTTGGCGATGATCCAGAACTCGAAGACTGAATCCCCGATTGAGGAAATTCATCGCATCCGTCGAGAAATCTCGGACCGATTCGGCGGGGATCTCGCAGCCATTGCCGAGGATGCTGCCCGACGGCAAGCCGCCTCCCACCGTCCCGTGTGGCAACCGAAAGGGATGACGGCCAACGGCACGCTTCCGCATCTCAATGCCTCGGAATCTCAGGGCGGTGAAGCCCCCGCAGCGTTGAAATGAACTGCCCGCGTTCTGGCGAACGCAGCTACGAAACTACTCCGTTCGCTGCTGATCTCCGTAGTGCAAATCCACATCCTTGTGCCCCAGACTCAGCAGGGCATACAGCCCGACGGACGCCAGCAGACTGCCCGAGGTCACCGACAGCATCACCGTAAATCCCCACAGGTCCAAGAGCCGCCCGAGGACCGGCGAGGTCAGGGCCATCCCCAAATCGGCGAAGGCCAGGATCATCGTCGTCCCGGTCCCGCGATACTGCTCCGGAAATGTCTCAGCTCCCAGCGACACCACGCACGGGAACAGCAGCGCATGCCCGAATCCGATGCACAGCGAGGGGCCGACAAACTGCCACTCCGACTGCACCCCGATCAGCCACAGATGCCCGATCGCATGCCCGGTCAGACCCAGCAGAATCAACACTCGCCGCCCCCACGAACGGCTCAAGGTCCGGGTCAGTAGCCGCACTGAAAACGCCGCGACAGCGTACCCGGTGAAGAACACCTTCACCCCCGCCAGGTGCCGCTCCGTCGCCAAGCGGGTCAAAAACACCATCGTCACCGAGAACCCCAGGCCCATCATCAACGCCACAAGCACCACAGGCCCCGGCCAGTACCGTTTCAGTAACACGTGAGCATGCGGCGTGACCTCGGGCGATACATGACTGTCGCGATGCGTCAGTGTCAGTACGAAGACCAAGTACAAAATCCCAAACGCGATGGTCGCTCCAAACAGCGTGGTGAACCGGTCCATCCCCTGAGCGTGGGAGAAGATCCAGTCTCCCAGCTGCGCCCCGACGATCATCCCGACGAACCCGCTGGACCCCAGGCTCCCAATCGCCTCGGTCCGTCTGTGGGGCGGCACTCGCAATTGAATGTGCAGGTTCGAACACACGAACATCGCCGACAGGCCGATCGCATAGGCTGTCCTCGCCAGATAAATCTGCGGCCCCAACTCCCGCGTCCCCCACAATCCGAAGCCCCCGACCAGAAACAGAGCTGTTCCCACCATCCACAGCTTCCGCACCCCAAACCGGTCGATGGCCTGCCCCAACCAGATGCGAGAGATCAGCGACCCCGCCAACGCGATCCCGATGATCAGCCCCGTGTCGGACTTGGTCCCCTTTAAGAGATCGACGAACTCCGCAAACCGAAACGTCAGCGTATTCGCCGCTACCAGCGACATATTGGCTGCATACGCCAGCCAGAACGAGCGATTATAAATCGCAGCCGATTCGGACTCGTAGACATCAGACGGGGAGGACATGCCAGGGCGGGACGATCACGGGGAGCGGGGAACGAAGCTCGACAATGTATCAGCAATCCCGTTTAGCCGCGACGCGAAGGCTTTGCGCAGCGGAGCGCGGTGCGTGCCTTCTCTCGTTCTCGGTGCGATTCAGCAACTCACGTTCGGAAATCGATTGCCCTGCGAGGCGAAGCGGAGCTTCGAGGATATGTGTTCCCAAGAACCAAGACCTCTTGTTCCTGCGTCACCCAGACGCTCAAAGCAGCGTCCGGGCCACCCCGCCCGAAGTCAACCGACCACCCGCATCGTACGACCGAGAGTCTATGTTGGCTCCCGCGAGAGCGATTGTCGAGAGCAGATTCCGCGAATCGTACGTTCTCGCGACGACGGAGTCATCCGGGTAAGTCAACTGGCTGACGCGACCGGCCTCTTGTTGCTCTGCAACCCAGACATCCAAAGCGATGTCTGGGCCACCCCGCCACCCCGCGATGTCTGGGCCACCCCGCCCCCATTACTTCTGGACCCCTTTACTTCCTTCCTTTACTTCCTTCCTTTACTTCCTTCCTTTACTTCCTTCCTTTACTTCCTTCGACCCGGAACTGGCATAAAGTTGTCATAGCTGCTCGCGCCGCTAGACCCGAGTAACTTCTCGATTCCGATCACGAACTCTCGTACCGATCCGCCTTGGTAGAGATGGTCATCATTGCTAACTGAAAAATGCAGTTCGTCGTGATCGTTTTGGACCCATATTTGAACTGGGTCCATTCCAACTTGGATGACAAAATGAAAATCAGGTCTCTCCAGTTCCCCAACACCCACAGAGGTGACTGGGGTCAAAGAGAGGAGAGTGTCTCGCAATGCTTCTCGTGTCTCGGCAATAGATAAGTTCAAATCAACGCCATTTCCAGGCGGTCCAAGCCGTTTAATCGAGCAGTTGCGTGGAGTCGACTCGGAAAAGCCGATGATATCCTCGTCACAAAGTGTAGGCGGGACCGAATATGATACCGCCACGACGACCATGGCTCCAATCACGCACACAGCAATCACAAGTGTGATTAACAATATGCGACATCGCAAGTTTATCATAACTCGTCCTCGCAACCTTTCCTGCGGTGTGAATATTTATTGCTGCGCCATCTTGCATCGATGTCGTACGGAACTCCAAATCGGTCGTTGCCTTTCTTGTGAATCCCACCTTTGTCTAAAGGCGGGGTGGCCCAGACGCTGCTTTGAGCGTCTGGGTGACGCAGTCACAAGAGGGACACACGGGACGCTTCGCATCAGTCCACCCACTGGATTGGAATCCCCGCAGTACGGCCCTCAATATACCATCTCGCCGAACCCCACCGCCACTCCGTCGGCGTCTCCACCAGCCCCGGTGTGTGCATCACAAAAGTAGGCACTTTTTTCCCGGCCCGGTGCGTAGAATGGTTTTTAGCGAGCCGGAAGGCCTCAAGGGAGTGGCTTTTGGCGGCT
>JAYTFV010000416.1:0-8331 GCA_043734065.1 Planctomycetota bacterium | reverse complement strand
GACTCGCCCTCCCGAGCAGCTGTCACCCGGAGAGTGAAACTCCCTCCCGGTCTCAGTATGCTAGTGGAAACCTCCCCCGTCCTGAAACAGGGAATTTTGCTCATGCCCTGGCTGCTCACACTGGCTCAAGACGCCCCGCGCCTCACTCCCGAAGAGTGGGCCGAGCTGCAACGTCAGGCGTACGAGCAGCAGATGCAGCAGATGAATGACAGCCTCTGGGGACCGTTTTGGCTCTTGTGGGCCTTCGAGATCCTGGGAGTGCTGCTCACCCTGTGGATGATTATTTACTGCATCCGGAATGATTCCGAGCGGGGCACCTGGCTGTGGATCCTGCTGCTCTTTCCCGGCATGGGAGCGGTGATTTACTTCTTCGCCCGCTGGCTGCCGAGCAGTTCGATGGAGCTGCCCGCGTTCCTGCGGCGTTGGACGGAGGGACCGAAGATACGTCGTCTGGAGGTGGCTGCGCAGCAGATCGGGAACCCCTATCAGTTCGTGGAACTGGGCGATGCGCTGCGGGAGGTGAAGCAGTGGCCCGAGGCGCGGGTGGCGTATTTGAAGGCCCTGGCCAAGGAGCCGGGCAATCTCCCCGCACTCTGGGGAGCGTCCCTCACGGAGTCTCAACTCGGGGAGCCGCAAACGGCGCGGCCGCACCTGGAAGCGCTCTTGAAAATCGATGCCGGGTACAAGTTCGGCGATGTCTCGCTGCTGTACGGCAAGATGCTGCATGCGCTGAAAGACCGGGAGGCGGAGCTGGCCCACTGGAGGACGCACCTCCAGCGCTGGCGGCAATCCGAGGCTCTGTACCTGCTGGCCGAACTGCTCATCGAGCGCGGCGAATACCCCGAAGCCCGGCAACTCCTGCAAACGGTGATCGCCGATATCGAGATCACTCCGCGGGCCCTGGCCCGGAAGGTGTTCTTCTGGAAGGGCCGGGCCAGGAAGCTGCTGCGGAACATCCCGAGGTCGGGCCTCATGTAGTCTGGACCCCCAGGTCCGGACGAACTCTTTCAATGGACGAACTCTTTACCGACAAGGCTCGTCGGCCAGACACGCCTGGACCTGGGGGTCCAGGCTACGGGTCTGGAAGACCGCTGACGATTAATACTCGCCGACGACTTCGCCGCCGTTGCGAGTTCCCAGCGCCCGCCAGACGCCCTGGTCGATGCTCGATGAGATCGATCGCACCGATCCATCGACCAGCAGGGATGTCACCGTCCCGACGTGGTAGCTGCGGGAGGTGACAGCCGCGTAGGTGGGAATCGTGTTCGAATCCCCCTCCTCTTCCGAGGTATAGTCGATGTCGTAAACGGTTCCGGACTCGGTGTGTGCGACCTTCGTGTTCGGTGTGAAGAGGGTGGTGAACCCGGTTTGATGCACCCGGCCTTCGACCCATTCGGTGTGGCCGTGATCCGGTTCGAAGGTGCCCGTCCAGCCTCCCACAGTGGCGACTGTCGGCAGGCCTGCTGTCGGGCTGCCTCCGAATTTCAACAACGGTTGGAACGCCTTGACTTCGCTGAAGGCCAGCGTGTTGCTGGTTCCGTCAATGAACGATTGGAAGCCGAAGCGGGCATTCGGAGCGAACGCCCCGCTTCCCCCAGTGCCGGTGGTCGGATCGAAGACCAGCCAAGTCCCCTGGTTGGCGACATAGTTCAGAGGGTATTGATCGAGGCCGTCGCCCACACTGCCACGGTCGTTGACTTCACTGGGACACAAGTATGTGGGCACACGAACCTTGATGAGGTTGGGTTGCTTGTCATACGGCAGCGAATAGTTGATCTGCGACGTGAGCGCGGCCTGCTCCAGATACGGCAGCAAACGGATCTGCGCCCCCCATTGGCCGTACGGCTGGCCATTGAGCGTCAGGCAAATACTGGGGGGCAGCATGCGAAACGCATCGTGGTAGTTGTGCAGCGCCAGCCCGATCTGCTTGAGGTTGTTCTTGCACTGAGTGCGACGGGCGGCCTCACGGGCCTGCTGCACAGCCGGGAGCAGCAGCGCGATCAGCACCGCGATAATGGCGATGACGACGAGCAATTCGATGAGCGTGAAACCGGATCGGCGGGACTGGGGGTGGAACATGGGAACCTCCTGAGGGGTACGTGAACCGCACAGGCGAATCGCCCTCGTCGGGTGATCCGCAATCACGAGTGTGGCTGGCAAAACGCGACAGAGACGTGGCTGGCTCACTCGCCGAGACGCAGTTGACACTGAGTCTCAAGAGCAATACTGTACTAATTCGTGGTTCCCCTGCAAGCCTGTTTTCACAATTTTGTCTGTCAAAAAGACTCTGCAGTGACTCAGCTCCACTTTGCCAATCTTCCGGATCATATTCCATTGACTGGAGATACGACATATTCTGCGTGTGTCGTCCACTCGGAAGAGTGATTGAAAGGGAATCAGGAAATCCTGATTCGTGACGGCAGAGAAGTCTACCGCTGGCGTTGGAGTCCAGACTTGAATCTGCTCCGGAACAGCCTCAAGGCTGAACTCCAACGCCCAAATCAAGCGATGACATAGCTCGATTCAGGTCGCAGCACTCGCCCGAGTGCAGGCCAGTCCTGTGAACACGATGGGAAGTCGTCAGACCCCGAGGCATCCCCGGTGTGAATCTCCGAAAACTGGCACGAAGCCCCAGAGCGATCGAGAGCCGTAGCACTCTTTGTCCCGTCAGGGACTCCCGACAATAGCCCACCGTTTCAACGGTGGGACTTCGTGGACCTCGCGAACCCAGCCCCGGAAGGGGCGACAGACACCGCCGCCTGACATGCTGATCGACGACCGACTGCCGCTGCCCCTCCTCATGATCTTGTACTCATGATCGTGTGATGCGTGCGGTCAGACAAAGCCTACCGTGTAGGACGGCCTTTCCAGGCCGTCCCGTGCGTCTCCCGCCAGGAGACGGCCTGGAAAGGCCGTCTTACGGGGAACATATTTCTGACCTCACGGCTGATTCCTCTTCGGGCTGATTCCTCTTCTGGCCACCACGGGGCTGTTCGCGGTCGAGGAGCAGAGGATCACAAGATCATGACGACAAGATCATGAGGAGTCTGGCTGATCCCCTTCGCGATTTGGGAAGAGCGGGAGCCTCTGTCGTCCCTGCCGGGACTAGGCGGGTCGTCAACCGGTGTGGTCCCATCGTTGAAACGGTGGGCTATTATCGGGTGTCCCTGCCGGGACAAAATCAGGCGTTTCGGCAGGAAGCACTCGCCTGGGGAGTCCAGCCATGAAGAGGCTGGCCTTCCAATCGTGTTCACCGCACTTGAGTGCAGGCTCCCCGCGTTCTGGCGCCTCAAGAACGGGAACCACCGAGAGAATCGTTTCAGGCCGGGTGTGCGCTGTCAGTGGCACAATCGGTTCGGAGGATCGAGGCGTTCCGCTGACTTGTCACAATTGCGACGGAGGACAGCCAAACGGAACAACCTCCCCCTGATTCCTGACATAAGGTTAGCGGTTGCTTTGTCTGGTCGTGACTCTCCCTGCTTGGGGAGTGACCAGTGGCTGTGGATGTTCCATCGGTTGAACGCTCATGCTTGCTTTCATCGACTCCCTTGACGACCTTCGCGATTCGTACCTCAGTCAGAATCCGGACTCGACTCCCCATTTCATGTCCATGGGACAGCAGGTCGTGCGGCATGCGGATCTGCTCGCCCAGTGTGAGCAGTTGTGCGGGCTGTCGCTATCGGTGATCGACCCCAGCGAGGGACGATTCGTCAGTGGGATGGCGATGTTATTGGCCGGTGAGTTGTCTGCTGAATTGGTGGAAACGCTCCGCAAGAATACCGTGTGTGTCCATTACATCCCCAAGCAGGGATTCTGGATGTACTGCCTCCAGGTTCCGGGGACAGGACTGCTGGCCGGGGGAGTGTTGCTGCGGCGTGCCGATCAAATCCCGGCCTCGATCCGCCAGGACGCGGAGATGGCCGGGATCTCCGAAATCACGCTGCAAACGTGGGCCGAGAAGCATGCGGGAGTCCGCCCCGAACTGGTCATCCGGCTGTTGCAGTCGGCTCATGACTTGATGCAGCACGAGAAGCTCATCGCGGAAGCCCAGCAGACGACCAACTCGGTGGTCGATCAACTGGGGCAGGTCTACGAAGAGGTGGTCCTGATCCAGGATCTGTCCCAATACCTGCGTCCGGATATCGCCCCAAAGACACTGGCCGAGGCCGTCCTGGAACGGGTGCGTCTGATCAGTGAAACCGAGCTGTCGGCGTTTCTGTTGCGACATGGGTCGGAACCGGGGAACCAGCTGCACGGGGAGTGGCAACTGACCGGGGCCGAAATCGAATCGTTGATCCAAGAGATCCTGGGTGATCGCCCTCCGCAGATCATCGTTCGCAACCACATCGACACTTCGTCGCTCCGCCTGGGCTATCCCACGGTGCGATCACTGGCCGCCGTGCCCCTGTTCATTGAGGATCAAGCGCCCAGTTGGCTGGTCCTGGCGAATCCGCCGATCGGGAATGAATTGGGGACCGAGGAGGCGAACCTCTTGAAGTCCGTTGGCGGCATTCTCGCGTCGCATACGCAGGTCGTGGAGCTGTTCCGCGATCATGAGGAGATGGTCCTGGCCTTCATCCGCTCGCTGGTCTCGACGCTTGATGCCAAGGATCCGTATACCCGTGGCCACAGCGAACGTGTGGCCCTCGTGGCCCAGAGAATCGCCCAGGAACTGAAGCTGTCCGACTCCGAAGTGGAAGTGGTTTATCAATCGGGACTGCTGCACGACATTGGCAAGATCGGGGTCGATGACGCCATCCTGCAGAAGCCGGTGGCCCTCAGCCACCAGGAATTCCTGAAGGTCGCCACGCACCCCGAGGTGGGGTACTCGATTCTCAGCGAACTGAAGAACCTCGCTCATCTGCTGCCCGGTGTTCTGCATCACCACGAGCGGTACGATGGCCACGGATATCCGGGCAAACTGGCAGGCCCAGCCATCCCCCGCATGGCGAGAATTCTCGCTGTGGCCGATGCGTTCGACGCGATGGGCAGCGATCGCCCGTACCGCAAGGGGCGGCACCGCGAAGAGGTGGAACTGACCTTGGCGAAAGGCTCCGGCACGCAGTGGGATCCGGAGGTCATCAACGCCTTCTTCAGCGCCCGCGTGGAAATTTACCGCATCTGGGGCCGGGAGATTGAACGCCAGGAACGTGTGGGGGCAGAGGGCCTAGGGCCTAGGGCCTAGAGCCTAGAGCCTAGAGCCAGAATGCTCAGTGACAAGGCATCGCATCTCACCACTCACCACTCACCTTTCACCCGCCAGCCTACGGTCGAACCAGCATGGCCACCAATGCTTCGGCAGCCGCTCGGGCGAACTCGGGAGCGTTGATGTGTTCCGCACGTTCGAGGACCGGAACCGAACCGGCTGTGGATCGAATCCCCTCGAACAGCGCGACCCGTGCCGCCGGATCATCGAAGGGTTGTCCGGTGCGGTCGATGGCGGAGACGCCTTCTCGTGGGAGCAGGATCGTGACGGGGCCGGTGCTGCCAGCCGCCTTGCGACCAATCTCTCGACCGAGGACGGCGTTCTCAGCGACCGTGGTCCGCATCAGCGTGACGTTGGAGTTGTGCTGGTAGAACTGGCGGTCGCGGAACTTCTCGGGCACGGTCTCGCGCGGGCCGAAGTTCACCATGTCGAGAGCCCCCACCGAGATCACCTGCGGGATGCCGCGCTGACCGGCTGCGGTGAGACGATCGGGACCGGCGGAGAGAATCCCTCCGACCAGTTCATCGGCCAACTCGGTGGTCGTGATGTCGAGGACGCCCGCGATCAGGCCCTCACGGATCAGGCTCTCCATCGCTTGCCCCCCCGTGCCGGTGGCGTGGAACACGAGGACTTCATACCCCGCCGCTTCGAGGTATTTTCTCGCGGCCTCAACGCAGGGGGTCGTGACTCCGAACATCGTCGCAGCGATCAGGGGTCGGTCAGATGACTCTTCGATGGGAGCAGCAAACTTCACCATCCCCGCCAGCGCGTTAGCAGCTTGTGTCAGTACCCGGCGGCTGATGCGGTTGATCCCCGCCACATCGACCACCGCGTTCAGCATGCAGATATCTTTGGCCCCCACATACGGGCGGGTCTGTCCCGAGGCCAGCGTACTGACCATCAGCTTCGGGGTGCCAATTGGCAACTCGCGCATCGCGGCTGTGCCGATGGTCGTGCCCGCGGAGCCGCCGATGGCGAGGACGCCATCGACCTCGCCTGCGGTGTGGAGGTCAGCGATCAATCGCGAGACACCGCGAGCGGCTGCGTCGATGGCCCGGCCTCGGTCGGCGGCCTGTCTCAACTCAGCCAGCGAAGTCCCGGCAGCGGCGTAGACTTGCTCCGCCGAGACCTCGCACGAGACGGTCGGTTCTCCCATGCAACCGGCGTTGACCAACCGACACACGACCCCCAGCGACTCCAACTGGGCGCGGACAAACTGGATCTCGTGCCCCTTGGTATCGAGGGTGGCCATGAGGTAAACAGGCATGGCACGGTTTCCGGAGTGCGCGGGATGGTTTATCGTGTAGGAGTCTAGCGTCAACGGGACGCGAACCCGAGCCTGAAGACGAAGACTCAGGTTGATGTTTTCGTCCTCTGAACTGTGTCAATCTGTGCGATCTGTGTACCCAATCCTCTGAACTACTATTCAGGAAAGGCAGAGTTGAAGTGGTACACAGATCGCACAGATTGACACAGATCAGATTCCGCCTGGGTCGCGTTTCCATGTGGACTCGCAATTCTCATTCTCGGCCCCAGTACCAGTAGTCGTCGAGGTGGCTCGACATGCTCTCTCGTGATCCTAAACGTAGAGCCAACCCGACGGCTCTCATCAATCTGAACCCCCACGCCCATGACCGCCGAACCCGAAAAACGCAAGATCGGCCCGTTCCAGATCGAGGACAAACTCGGTGTGGGTGGCATGGGGATCGTCTATCGGGCGACCTACATCAAGACGGGGCAAGTCGTGGCCCTCAAGGCCCTGGCCCCCGAACTCTGTGCCGATCCCAAGGTCGCCAAGCGGTTCGAACGCGAGATGGAGATTCTCAAGAAGCTCAAGCACCCGAACATCATCAAGTATTACGGCGGCGTCTCGACCCCCAATCAGCAGTTCTACGCGATGGAGATCATCGCCGGGGGCGGGCTCGATCTCCTGCTTCGCAAGCAGGGGCGGTTCACTTGGCAGCAGACCGTCGACTACGCCATGCAGATCTCCAAGGCCCTCGAGTACGCCCACAACGCCGGGGTCGTGCATCGCGATCTCAAGCCCGCCAATCTGCTCATTAACAAGGACGGCGTTCTCAAGCTGACCGACTTTGGTATCGCCCGCGACTCGCAGGCGACCCAGCTCACGCAGGCCGGGAAGACCGTCGGCACGCTGGCCTATATGGCTCCCGAGCAGATCACCGGCAAAACGCCAATCACGCGGCGGACCGATCTGTACGCGCTCGGTTGCCTGATGTTCCAACTGCTGACCGGGCGAACGCCATTTGAATCCGCGTCCCAGCCGGAGTTACTCTTCAAGCATCTCGATGAGGTGCCGCCGTCGGTGCGGGAGTTCAACCCCGACTGCCCGCGCTATCTGGAGGTGCTGATCGCCGACCTGATGGAGAAGGATCCCAATGACCGTCCGTTCGATGCCTTGTCGGTGCAGGTCCGCCTGGAAGAGGTGAAGACGAAGGTCGCCGAACAAGAGGAGCAGGCTAAGACCCGCGCCGGGGACGCAGCCAACGCCACGGTGGCCGACTCGACGAAGGCTCTCCAGAAGAAGAAGAAAAAGAAGACCGCACCCGGCGAGTTCACGCCGTTCTATGAGCGGCTGTGGTTCCTCGGCACCTGCCTGATGTCGGTCGTGGTGCTGGTGGTGTGGCTGATGTGGCCGGAGAGTTTGGAGTCGAAGTACGCCCGCTGCCAGAGGGCGATGCAGATCGAGAACTTCGAAGCGATTGCCGACTTCGGCGAGGTTCCCGGTTACGAGAAATGGATGGATGTCACGGATGAACTGGACGACATTCTGAAGCGTTACCCCGACACGCCGCAGGCCACCGACGCTCGGCGGTGGAAGGACATGATCGACATGGTCCGCGAGGACCGGCAGTCGCAGAATAACGTCAAGTTCGACCGCAAGGCGAAGTCCGAAGGCGAACGGCTCTATGTCACGGCCCGCAAGTACGAGGCGTTCGGCGACCACTACTCGGCCATCGAACGCTACGAGGCGATGCAGACCCTGCTCCAGAGCGACGAGGCGTCCCGCCCCTACCTGAACCTCGCCCGGCACCGCGCGGAACTCATCAAAAAAGGCATCGACCCCAAAGCCGATCGCACCGCCTTCGTCGCCGCCCAACTGA
>JAYTFV010000415.1:0-2297 GCA_043734065.1 Planctomycetota bacterium | reverse complement strand
CCCCTTGGCCAGTTTGCGCTCACGAATCAGGGCCAGCGTCTCGGGCCGCATCAATACCAACCCCTCGGCCTTGGCTCGCCGGGCTGTAACGGCCTTGTCGCCGACATCCACCATGCGGCTGGCCCCGGAGTCGTCGAAGTGGGTGAGTTCGGGCATGGGGGGGGGCTTTCCATAGAGATGGTTGAGAATGAGTATATCTGGGCGCGAACGCGAACGCTCCGCTTCGAAGACTCCACGTCGCAGCGAAACGGGACTTGACCGATTGGTGCCGCTGGTCGACACTCCGGTCTGCCGCCCATCGATTCGCCCACGGAAGGGCTGGGCGGTGTTCAGGAGGGAACCGATGACGCTGCGAGATGTGCGGTATCGCTTGGAATACGTGCTGTTTCGGCTGGCAGCGTGCCTTGTGGAGGTGCTGTCGGTGCGGCAGACGATCACGCTGGCGCGGTGCGGCGCGTGGTTGATGACGCATGTCGCCCCGCGCGATATCTCGCGGTATCACGTGGCCTCCGAGAACATTCGGACAGCGTTCGGGGCCGATCTGTCGCAGGCTCAAGTCGAGCAACACATCTCCCGCATGTGGGTGCATCTCATCCGGCTCGTCGTCGAGACGATTCAATTGCCTCGCAAGTTGAGCCTGCGGAACTGCCGCGAGGCCGTCGTGTTTCGCGACCGGGCGGAGGCGGTGCGGGTGCTGTGCTCGGGTCGACCGGTGTTCTTCCTGGGCGGTCATTTTGGGAGTTGGGAACTGTCGGTGGCGACGTTCGGGATGTTTGGATTCCCGATGGGGGTGGTGGTTCGTCCATTGGATAATCCCTACCTGAATGAGTGGTTTCAGAAGTCCCGCGAGCAGACGGGGAACCGGCTGTATTCCAAGAACGGCGGGTTCGACGGCATGGTGGAACTGGTGCAGGCCGGCGGAAACATGGCTCTGCTGGTCGACCAGGACGCGGGCCGTCGCGGAACATTCGTGAACTTCTTTGGGAAGCCCGCCTCGACGTTCAAATCGATCGCGCTCATGGCCCTGGAGTACAAGGCGATCCTGGTGGTCGGCTACGGACTGCGGTTGCCGGACAATCTGCTGGAGGCTCGCTGGGCCCAGTTCGAGATCGGATGTGAGGAGATCATCGACACGACCCAGATCGTGGCCCACGACGAGGTGAAAGAGATCACGCAGCGGTTTACCGCGGCATTGGAGCGGTCGATCCGCCGGGCCCCCGAGCAGTATTTCTGGGTGCATCGCCGCTGGAAGACCGACGCGGTGACCAAACAGAAGCAGAAAGACCACGAGTCCAAGGCCGCGTGACGCCGAGTGGCGTTTCCCGCATGAACATCGCCGCGTTGAGCCGCAATACCGTTCAATGAGGTGTCAGTCACGGTCTCCTGCGACCTCGTGATGGGTCACTCTCCCAGGCAAGCCAGGAGGCCGTGGCGATGCGTGAGCAAGGAAGCTCGACATATTCCGTTAATGAATCGGGGCGGTGTTTGGATCGGTTGGCGGGGTGGGAGAGTGTGATCACGCCGGAGCGGATTCGACACAAGACGACGGGCTGTTGTCCCATGCGATGGCGAGCCGGGCGGCGCCAGTCCCCGGACTGAAGGCTGAAGGTTGACTGCTTCTTCGGCAAACCTGCGGCCAGATGACAATCGCCCAGTGCGTCTCGCACTCGGCTCACGGCTCACGGCTCACGGCTCACGGCTCCGCCAGGTTTTCCTCTTGAGCCAGTTGTTGGATATAGACCACGAAGTCCTGGTCCTCGCCCTGCAACAAGCGTGGGAGTAGCACGCGGAAATCGTCGCGGCGGCACCACTCCCGCATAAAGTCGTCCCACGAGTGCCAGCGTCGCTGCTGATTGACACTCATTTTGTCGTCAAAGGCTGTCAGGTACGCCCGCTCGAACAGCGCGATCAACATCTCAAAAATCACCAGCATCCGCTCCTGCTGCTCCTCCGTCAGATTCGGCGTGTGAGGCTGCGACCGCAGCTTCAAGTCCGGATTGGCCAGCACCAGCTTGAGAAAATCGTGGTAGGCATCGGACAGGATCTGGTAGACCTCTTCCTCTTCGTTGTCACGTTCCTTCCGCTGTTCGTACATGAAGACCCAGATCGCCAGCGGCAAGCCGACCACCGTGACGATATAGCTGAGGAGTTCCCAGGTTTGCATGAACGACATCAATGGTGCTTTCGAGTGGAATCGCTCTCACGGACGGCAGTGCGGGGAGAGCCCCAGTGTGGCGAATCCCGAGGCGTCGATCCAACTCGTCACACCACCGACCGCGAGCGGGGGACGTGAGTCC
>JAYTFV010000414.1:0-8456 GCA_043734065.1 Planctomycetota bacterium | reverse complement strand
GCCGCAGCCGTCACGCAAGAGAAGGGCGACATCGGCGAGGCTCGCTGGATGCTCACCGGGCTGGGCGTGTCGCTGTTCTTCACCCTCAACGTCATCATGATGACGATGGCCTTGTGGGCCTATGCCGACCAGCCCGACACCAAG
Source organism: Planctomycetota bacterium (assembly GCA_043734065.1). Lineage (GTDB taxonomy): Bacteria > Planctomycetota > Planctomycetia > Planctomycetales > Planctomycetaceae > TH-plancto1. The sequence goes on along the minus strand of JAYTFV010000414.1, from coordinate 8,312 downwards.
TTCGCGGGAGCCCTGGCCGACTTCCTGCGCTGGATCGCTCTGCTGTTTTCGCTGCCGGTCATGGCTTGGCTGGGCCTGCCGCTGGGACGCAACGCCCTCGATCAGTTGCGACGCGGACAGCTCTCGACCGACTTGTTGTTGATGACGGGCGTCGTTGCGGCGTTCGGGTATTCGGTCATCTCGACGGTGCGTGGGTTGGGGCATGTGTACTATGAGGTCAGTTGTGTGATCCTGGTCCTGGTCACACTGGGTCGGTGGCTGGAGGCGACCGGTCGACGACAAGCCTCCGAGGCTCTGCACGCGCTGGAGGCGCTGCTGCCCGAGACGGCCCATCGCGTCATGGAGGCTCAGTCCGATGGGCCATCCTGCCCGTCGCCGCAGGTGAGGACGGACGGACGTGCGAATCCGTTCCACGAGGTACTCGTCCCCCTGTCGGAGGTGCGCGTCGGCGATCACCTCCATGTGCGAGCCACCGAACGTATTCCCGTCGATGGTCGCATCATCCGAGGCACCGCCACAGTCGACGAGCAGTTCTTCACTGGCGAAAGCTGGCCCGTGTTCAAGCATCCGGGGTCTCCGCTCCTCGGGGGGACGCTCAACCTGGATGGCGATTTATTCATTGAGGTGACCGCCCCGCCGAAACAGGGGGCTCTGGGTCGGCTCGTCGAGGCCGTCCGTGAAGCACAATCGGCCAAGGGCCATTATGAGCAACTCGCCGACCGCTGCGCACGGCTCTTCTTCCCGTTGATTGGATTGGTGGCCCTGGGCACCGCAGTCTGGCACGGCGTACACAGCGGTCCGGAAGCGGCGATTTTGAATTCGCTGGCCGTGGTGTTGATCGCGTGTCCGTGTGCGTTGGCACTGGCGACGCCGCTGGCAGTGTGGGCCGCACTGGGGACGGCGGCCCGACATGGAGTCCTGCTGCATGGCGGCGAGGCTCTCGAACAACTCGCTCGGGTGGAGACTCTGCGCTTCGACAAGACGGGGACATTGACCACCGGTTCGCCTTCGGTTCGGCACTTTATCTGCGAAGACCTCCACGAGCGGAGTGAGGTTCTCCGCCGAGCCGCTGCCCTGACCGAGACCTCCACGCACATCTTCTCGCGAGCGATCCGAGGGTTCGTGGAAACCACGGAACTGATCCCCCTCCTCGAAACGGTGCGGTCAATTCCGGGCCGGGGGATCGTGGCCACGCTGCTCCAAACGCGGGGCGAGACCGCTGTCGGAAGTTTGCGATTGATGCAGGAACAGGGACTTCCCCTGGGACCGAAGATCGCCGATGCCGTTCAACACCTCGATCCGGAATCGGAGTCCTGTGTCCTGATCGGTTGGGACGGAAAGGTCCGGAGCCTATTCCTGCTGCGAGAGGAGCTGCGGCCCGAGGTCGTGGAACTGATCGCAGCCTGTCGCGACTTGAAACTGGATGTCGCAGTCCTGACTGGCGACCTCGCCGCGCGCGGGGCCAGCCTAGCCCACGCGATCGGAGTGACCGTCACATCGGAGCTGCTGCCCGAAGACAAGCTCGCCGCGATCCGCCACTTGCAACAGTCGGGGGTCTGCGTCGGTATGGTCGGGGATGGCGTGAACGATGCGCCCGCCCTGGCCCTGGCCGATGTCGGCATCGCGATGGGCTGCGGGACCGATGTGACGCGCGAGACGGCGGATGTGTGCCTGATCCGGGATGATCTCCGCATGATTCCGTGGTCGATCGGCTATGCCCGACGAGCCGTGACGACGATCCGTCAGAACCTGTTCTGGTCGTTCGCCTACAACGGGTTCGGGGTGGTCCTGGCGGCATGTGGGTGGCTGCATCCGGCCATCGCGGCGGCATTCATGGTGATCAGCAGTCTGCTGGTGCTGGGGAACTCGTTGCGACTGAAACAGACGGGTGATATGCCCGAAGACTCGAACCGGAATCCAGATGCGAATCGACAACTTCTCCATGCGGTGAGCGAGGTGAATTCATGATTTATTGCCATCACATTTCATCTCAAATCAGGCCCCAATTACTGACGGATTCCCGATGGACTGGAAGAGGCGGATGTCTGTACCCCAACGGGGTAATACACCATAGCCCAGGGTCGCGACTGGAGGGAGCGCACCCTGGGTCGAATCGTTCACTAGCAACGAACCCTGAAGGGGTTCTACATGCGGACAACGTGTACAACCCCTTCAGGGTAGACTTCGCCAGTATGGATGTTTCCCAGGGTGCGCTCTCTCCGGTCGCGACCCTGGGCTGTGGTGTGCAACCCCTTCGGGGTACGTGGGCACATGATCTCTCGAATGAGATCGCGCGCGAGGTGGCGTCATGATCGAATACCCGCTGATCCTGTTGGGCGGCCTGCTCGGCTCGTCGCACTGCGTCGGCATGTGTGGGGCTTTCGCCATGCTGGTCGGGATGAACAGGCCGACCGTCCGCGAGAACGTCAAAGCCCAACTGGCCTTCAGCGCGGGCCGATTGTTCACATACTGCACCCTCGGCGCCGTCTGTGGATATATCGGGTTGAGGCTCGTGAAGTCCGCCCCGCAGTTGCTCAACATCCCGGCGGCTCTGTGTCTGCTGGCGGGGGGGTTACTGGTGATGGAAGGTTTGTTCGCGACCGGCCTGCTGAAACGCCGGGGTGTCGCCACTGCACCGCAAGCAGGGTGTCTGATGAGTCCGTTGTTCGCCACGCTGTTGCGGATGCCGGGGCTGCGGAATGCGTTTTCGGCGGGGCTGATTACCGGGATGCTGCCGTGCGGGTTGCTGTATGCGTTTCTGTCACTGGCCGCGAGCACCGGTGATCTCCTGCGTGGGATGGCAGTCATGGCGGTCTTCGGCCTGGGGACTGTTCCGCTGATGGTCCTCACCGGAGCGGGGTCGATGCTGCTGCGACTGTCGACTCGCGAACGCTTGTTGAAGGGGGCGGCGTGGTGCATCATCCTGACGGGGGGACTCACAGTGTGGAGAGGCGCGGCGTTCCTGTACGCGGCGAATGCTCCGCCATCCGACAAGCCCGCGTGCCCGTTCTGTGCCGCTGCGAAGACCTCACCCGGAATCGAGGCCCAGCCATGATTTCACCACCCGAGAAGACCCGTTCGACCCTTCCCGCTCAGCCCGCTGGGCCATCTCCCGGCATCGCCCCCGCAAACGATGGACGACGCGGGCCGATCATCGAATCGGAGGGAGCGTTCTGGAATCGCCACAAGACGATCATCAACTTCTGGCTCGATGCCGCGCTCCTGGTGCTGTTCCTCGTGCTGGCGTGGGAGTTGGCGATCCTGCGACTCGCGTTTCCCAAGGCAGCCAGCGACCGCTGGCGACTGCTCAATCACACCGCAGCCGACTGGCAGGATCTGGCCTTCAACACGTTCTGCGTATTCGCGCTGGGGATCATGTTGCATGTGATGCTGCACTGGTCGTGGATTGTCGCCACGATTCAAACCAAGCTCCTGCACCGCCAGGCGACACGCGATGATGGTTCACACACCATGATCGGCGTCGGCGTTTTGTTTGTCTTGATCCACCTTCTGGCGGGCGGTGTGCTGTGGGCGCGGTGGGCGATTGTCGAAGTCCGATGAAAGAAAGGCAGAGAAAGGGAAAGGTCTGATTGTTTGGCATTTTTGGGGGAAAAATGAGACCTGACCTCTTTTCTCTTTCTTCTTTTCTCTTTCTTTTCTCTTTTCTCCCCCTCTGACCCCATTTCTCCCCTCCCTTTTCTCCCTTCTTTTCATTCAGACCTGCCCCCTTTTCTCCCTCCCGCCGCCCAAGCGTCCACCGCCCACGCTTCCGAAACACCATGCTGATCCAACGCCCGCCCTCCGTATGAGCCCCTGTGAAGTATTATCCCTCACCAGTATGCACCGGAGGCGTGTCTTTGTGCCGAATGGAGAATCATCCGCGCTCGCGAGGGCGAGATTCGGTGCTGGTGATTTGCGTGAGTGACTCGCGTCCTGTTGCAGTGACAATGCCTCCGAAGGCGGTGCTCATGACGGCCTGATATTGCTCGTCAAGAGATATCGTCCGTCCGACTGAGTTGTTGAAGAGCATCGTGCCGTAGAGCAAGGCCCCGACGGAGTCGAGCAGGCGGTCGAGCGGCAGATCGCTGCGAAAAACACCTTGGGTGACTAACGACTCGTAGATGCTACGGAAGTCGTCGCGGAGTTCGTCGCGGTGTTCGAAATAGGCACCGCGTTTCCGATCACGGAACATCGCTCGCTCCTGAATCAGCAACTCCACAGAGTGTGGATGATTGTCGAAGAATTCGAGGTAGGCTCGAATCGACCGGGCGATTTTCCGAAACGGATCCGTTTCTTGGCGAGAGGCCTCCTCGACAACCCTTTGCATTTCCGCCATGCCCCAGTCGACACAGGCGAGAAATAGATCCTGCTTGCCGGGAAAGTAGAGGTAGAGGGTTCCCTTGGCGATCTTCTGAACGGCCGCGACCCGTTCCATCTCGCAATCGGCATACCCGTGTTCGGCGAATAACCGAGCGGCAGCCTCGATGATGGAACGCCTGCGGTCGAGCTGACGCTGACTTCGAGAATTCGAGGTGGAGGATTCGGAAGGCAAACGAGAATCTCGCCAAACAGAGACGGACAAACAGAGACGGAGCAGATGAGTTGTGCGTGAGTGCGTGCGCGGGATGGGGAACCAATCCACGCGAACGGGGAATCGCCCGGTGAATGATGATTGCCCTTTGTGTCGCGCGGGGTAGAATAACAATGACTGACTGGTCAGTCATTGTCTCATGTCCAGCGGTGATTTCAAGAGAGGTTCTTCAGATGAACGCTTTCTCTTCGTCATGTCCTGTTCGGGATGTCGTGTCTTGAGTCGTGTCCGCATCCAGATTCTGGGGCTGTTTCTCGCCGTCTTGCCGGGGTGTCAACAGCCCGCGCCACCGGCACCTCCTCCTCCGCCCATTGCGGTGCAATTCGTCTTCCCCACTCGGGAAGCTGTGACACCGTATGAGGAATTTGGGGGGCGAGCCAATTCTTCGGAGACCGTCGAAATCCGGGCGCGCGTGACGGGTTACCTCAAACCCGTCCATTTTAAGGACGGGGCCGATGTCACTGCGGGTGATCTCCTGTTCGAGATTGAGGACGCCTCCTATATCGCGGAGTTGGCACAGGCGAAGGCCACCGTGAAGCAGCGTGAGGCCGATGTCAAGCGGCTGCAAAACCAGTTGGAGCGGGCCATACGTCTCAAGGTGTCCGACGCCTCGACGCAGCAGGACATCGACCGCCTGACCTTTGAGGTCGATGCGGCTGTCGCGGCGCAGGCAGCTGCGGTGGCTCTCCAGGATCAGGCGCGCTTGAATCTGGACTTCACTCACGTGAAAGCCCCCATTTCCGGTCGCATCGGTCGCCGACTGGTCGACCCCGGAAATTTGGTGCAGGCGGATGTCACTCCGCTGGGGGTCATTGTGTCTCTGGACCCCATTTACGCCTACTTCGACTATGACGAGCGCAGCGTGCTGGCCATGCGTCGGATGGTGGACGAGGGACTCCTTCCGGAAGCTCCGGATCGCAACCAGCCGGTCGCTATCTCGCTGGCGGGAGAAGAGCGTTACGACCTGAGCGGGAAGATCAATTGGGTCGACAACCAGATCGATCTGGGGACCGGAACATTGCGGGCGCGCGTGTCGGTTCGGAACACCCATGGTCTGCTCACCCCGGGCATGTTTGTCCGCTTGCGTGTGCCGCTGGGACCAGAGCAGCAGGCCGTCCTCATTCCGGAGCAAGCACTCGGAGCGGATCAGGGACAGCGGTTCGTGTATGTCGTCACTCCCGCGGACGAAATCGAATACCGCCGCGTCAACATCGGCTGGCTGCACAACGGGAAGCGTGTCATCACTTCGGGGCTGACGCCCAAGGAGCGGGTTGTCTTGACTGGGCTACAGCGCATCCGGGCCAAGACCAAGGTCACCGCGAAGGAATGGGTTCCTCCGACCGCTGAGCCTCCCGCATCTGCCGCCCAGACAGCCGCCTCTGCGAAAGCGGAGCCAGCGGTTCAAATCCGCGTCGGCGATGCTCCGGCCACCGAGAAGCCCACGCCATCGCCTCCAGACACCGGCTCCCCATCTCGGCCTTGAGTGATGTCAGTCATCGTCCCCAGTTCCGGAGAAGGTCCGAAGCGTTTTGTCCAGATTCTTCATTGACCGCCCCATCTTTGCCACCGTGATCTCCATTCTGATCACGCTTGCGGGTGGCATCGCAGTCAATTTTCTCCCGATCGCCCAATACCCGCCCGTGGCTCCACCCACAGTGCAGGTTGACTGCAATTACCCGGGTGCCAGTTCGCAGGTCGTGGCCGAAACCGTCGCGGCCACGATCGAACAGCAGGTCAACGGGGTGCAGGACATGCTCTATATGTCCTCGCAGTCGACGAGCGATGGCTCATACACATTGACCGTGACCTTCAAGCCGGGCGTGAATCTCAATCTCGCGCAGGTTCTCGTCCAGAATCGAGTGGCCCTGGCGCTGCCCCAGCTGCCCGATGTGGTCCGGCAGACTGGCGTCGCCACCCGGAAGCGTTCTCCGGATATCCTGCTGACCGTCAGTCTGAACTCCCCGGACGGGCGATATGACCAGGTCTACCTGAGCAATTACGCCGTGCTACGGCTCAAGGACGAGTTGGCGCGGCTCCCGGGGGTCTCCGAAGTTTTTGTCTTCGGTCAGCGGGACTACAGCATGCGAGTCTGGGTCGATCCCGATAAACTCGCCGTGCGGGGGATCGGCGTCAGCGATGTCATCGCGGCCATTCGCGAGCAGAATTTCCAACCGGCTCTCGGGCAGGTCGGGTCTCCTCCGGCGGCGGGAAAACAACTTCTGCAAATCCCCCTGACCATCAAGTGGCGACTGGTGACCGAGGAAGAGTTTGGAAACATCATCATCCGGAACAGCCCGGATGGCCGCGTCCTCCGAATTCGAGACATCGGGTCCGCACAACTGGGTGCCCGCTCTCAGGACATCAACAACCGTTTCGATGGGAAGCCGACAGTCGGCCTGGCCATCTTTCAATTGCCGGACGCCAATGCCCTCGCCACAGCGGATCGGGTGAAGGCGGCGATCGCCCGTCTGTCGGAACAATTCCCCGACGGAGTGGAGTACGCGATCGGATACGACACGACTCCGTTCATTCGCGAATCGATTCAAGAGGTCTTCAAGGCCCTCCGCGATTCCGTCTTGCTGGTGGCGATTGTGGTGTTGATCTTCCTGCAAGGGTGGCGAGCGGCGGTCATCCCCCTGCTGGCCGTCCCGGTCGCCATCGTCGGAACATTTGCCGCGATGTACCTTGTGGGCTTCAGTCTCAACAACCTGACATTGTTCGGACTGGTCCTGGCCATTGGCATCGTGGTCGATGACGCGATTGTCGTGGTGGAGTCGGTCGAGCATCACATTGAGAGAGGGCTGCAGCCTCGGCAGGCCGCTTTGCAGGCGATGCAGGAAGTCTCCGGCCCGGTCGTGGCGGTGGGGCTGGTGCTGACGGCGGTGTTCATTCCCTGCTCCTTTGTGTCCGGGATTGTGGGGCAATTCTTTCGCCAATTCGCCCTGACGATTGCCGTGTCGACGGTCCTCTCCACCATCAACTCGTTGACACTCAGTCCGGCACTGGCGGCGATGCTGCTGCGGACGCCGGGGTCGCGCCGCGACCCGCTGACCTGGCTGTTGGACATTCTGTTTGGCTGGCTGTTCCGGATTTTCAACTGGGGTTTTACCAGGACTTCCACGGTCTATTCTCGGCTGGTGGGGGGCCTGCTGCGGATACCCGTCCTGGTGCTTGTGGTCTATGTCGGCTTACTGGGGCTGACGGGCTGGGGGTACAAACAGCTCCCCACAGGCTTCATCCCCACTCAGGATAAAGGCTATCTGATTGCGAGTGTCCAGTTGCCGGACTCCTCGTCCGCCGAGCGCACACGCGAGGTCGTGGCCAAGCTGGAGAAGATCGCGCTGGCTCATCCCGGCGTGCAGAGTGTGAACTCGGTCGCCGGAAACTCGTTTATTCTCAGCGCCTACGGTTCGAACTTCGGGTCCATGTTCATCATTCTGAAGTCCTTCGATGAACGCCGGGGAAATCAAGATCTGTATGCCGACGACATCGTGGCCCAGCTGCGCAAGGACTATGCGAAGCAGATTCCCGAGGCGCTGGTCAACGTGTTTCCGGCCCCGGCGGTGAGCGGACTCGGGCGGGCCGGTGGGTTCAAAATCATGGTCGAAGACCGAGGCGATCTCGGACTTCTCGAGCTCCAGACGCAAACCGACAAACTCGTCGAGCAGGGGAACAAAGTTCCCGGACTGGTCGGTCTGAGTACGGTCTATAACGCGAAATC
>JAYTFV010000413.1:0-10257 GCA_043734065.1 Planctomycetota bacterium | reverse complement strand
GCGATCCTCCGCGCCCTCTGCGGTGAATCCTCTTCCTGACTTTCGGGATGTTGTTTCGGGCCAGTTCCTTAAACGCTCAACGCTCCCCCTGGATCATCTCCGGCCACTGCCCACAAGGCAAGCGGTTTCCCAAACCTTGCAAGCAAAATGGGTTCAGTGGCGTCGGGGGCGTCGGTCTGGTAGGTTCTGGGGACTGGAACGGCACGCGGGCGGTGAGACTTTTCACCATCGCGTGCGAGTGGCGACCGATGTCGGACGAGGTGATCGTGGCAGACTGGGCTCAAACTCCAATCTCGGGTGTCAGTGCGGGGCAGGACCGGATCATTGAGGTCTCCTATCCCTCGGTCGCGGCGACCGGACTCGGGAAGATGATCGGACAGATTTGCGAATCGATGCCGATGCGGGTGTGCAACATCCCGGTCTCCTATCTGTTGTTTGCCCTGCCGCTGGCTCCGCTGGCCGTACTCCTCTATCTGGGTCAGAAGGTTTTCGGGAATCGCTATCTGGTGACCAATCGCGGTATCGAGATCCGCAATTCGATGGGGGCCAAGCTCGAGAAGCGCGTCGAACTCGCCGATATCGCTGACGTGACATGCCGGGTGCATTCCGGGCAGGCCTTCCACCACGCTGCCGATGTGGAACTGCGGGATGCCAAGGGGGGGGTGCTGGCGACTTTGGCCGGAGTCTGCCGTCCCGAACGGCTGCGCAGCGCGATCCTGGAAATCCGGGACGCCCGCGTGAGCAATGACGCCGCATTCGCTCAGATCCAGGCCCGGAAGTAGAGCGGAATTGATTCCGTTCTTCGTGCGACGAACGCGGACACTGATGCGGAATGGATGAATTTCGTTCCACGTCCGCGGGAGTGTGCGGATCGCCTCCTGTGTGACACAATTCCAGATCGCCCCTGATCTGGCTATGATCTGCTCAAACCGTGAGGATGTGGTTCCTTGAGGAATCCGGGGGTGTTCCCCGATCACGTTGCTCTCCACCGTGGGAAGGGATCGAGGATGTTGCTGTCGAAGGTTCACCGAATTCTGCTGTGTGGCGTGACGCTGTTCGCCGCTCTGGCTGCTTCTGCTGTGTTTGCGGCGGACAAAGAGGAAGAGGACGTGTCCTCTGACCAGCTGTTGCCACCGGGGGTGCTACTGCACATCCGCATCTCGGACATGACCGACCTGAAGGAACGTCTGCCGAAGACGAGCTTCGGGAAGATGTATGCCGATGAGTCGATGGCCAAGGTCCGCGAGAAGATCGAGGAAGCCTTCAATAAGGCGTCCGCAGAGGCGGGCAAGGAACTCGGCTTCCCTCTCACCGATTTGCTGAATCTCCCCACGGGAGAAGTCACGCTGGCGATTCTCCAGCCTGCCGGGCGCGATCTGGCGGGAGTGGTCCTGATGGAAATCGGCGAGGAGCAGGAGACTCTCGACAAGGCTTTGGCCAAGCTGGACGAAGCCCTGGCCAAGCTGGGAGCCAAGAAGAAGACCGAGACCATCGAAAAGGTCGAGGTCACGATCTATGAAATTCCCAAGCCGGGTGCCGATGCCTCCAGCGATGAGAAGCACACGTTCTGCTTCTTCGCGGAAGATGGTCTGTTTGTGGGCGGTTCCGATCTCCTCTTGCTGCAAGATGTCCTGACCCGCTGGGACGGCAAATCGGATGACGTGCTAGCCGAGGAAGCGGTCTACAGCTACATCCGCAAGAAGTGTGCCACTCAGGAAGACGATGACTCGGTGATCGAGTGGTATGTCGATCCGATGGGGCTGATCGGGGCGGCGCTCAATGCCAATGAAGGGGCCGCGCTGCAGGCCCTCATGTTTCAGTCCTACCTGCCGATCACGGGATTCGACAAGCTCAAGGCGTTCGGCGGCAACCTCGACTTGGTGGAGGGGGGCTATGACTTGCACTCTCGCAGCTTCATGTATGTCGAACAACCGACAACGGGCGTCCTGCGGGCCTTGGAGTTTCCGGTCACCGATCTGACACCACCAGACTGGGTCGGAGCTGCGGCCCCGCAGTATGTGGCGATGAATTGGGATGCTCCCGGAGCCTATACCGCACTCGTGGAGATGACCAATGCCCTGGCCGGGCCAGGCATCGCCGAGCAGAAATTGAATGAGCTGGCTCAACAAGCCGGATTCCATCCCAAAGAGGATCTGATCGATCTCCTGGATGGACAGGTCGTGATTCTAAGTGATATCAACCCCAACGCCCAGAATGTCGCCCAGAAGGTTCTGTTCGCGATGAAATTGAAGGATTCGACGAAGTTCCAGGAGACCCTGAATGTCATCCTGGAGAAGGCCGGTTCGAACGTCAAGGAGCGGGAATTTGAGGGGACGAAGGTCTACGACATCCCGGCACCCACCTCGGAGATCGCCCCCGCTTTCGCACTGGCCAAGGACTACTTCTTCATTTCCACACACGTCGACATGCTGGAAGCGGCTCTGCGGCCCCGCAGTAATGGGGACGAGACGCTGGCCGCGTCCAAGAGCTACAAAAAGCTGGCGAAGTTGATGCCTGCCAAGAACTCGATGGTTTCCTTTGCCGACATGGCGAAGCAGCTCAAGTCGACCTACGAGATGGTCAAGAGTGGCAAGCTCGATGCCGCCTTCCAGGGTCAGTTTGACTCCAGCATTCTGCCGGAATTCGATCAGATCTCGAAGTTCTTCTCGACCACCGGCAGCTATACGATCCCGGATGCGAAGGGGGTCTTCTCCGAGACATTCTCGTTCGGCACCGACGAGTAGTCTGGTTGCGTCGCAAGTGGAGTCCGACCGGCTCACGGTTCTCCGTGAGCCTGTTGGCATTTTTGCCGGTCCATTGTCGCACGACGCTCCGCGTTGTGACGTACGACGCGGAACGACGTAGCACATTCTCCACGACATCTCTTCCATGCCCCCACCACCCGCTCCCACCGCTGTCGTGAAGCTCGGCGGCAGCCTGCTCGACCTCCCCGACCTGGCCCAGCGACTCGATCAGCTTCGACCGGATTGGGGGGCACGCCCGCTGGTGGTCGTGGGTGGGGGAAGAGCAGCTGATCTGGTACGGGCGTGGGACCAGCAGCAGCAGTTGGGTGAGGAGCGGTCGCACTGGCTGGCCCTGGATGCGTTGGACCTGACGGCTCGATTGGTGGAGTCGGTGTGGTCTGAGTCCTGCGTGGCACGAACTGATGAGTACGTTTCGGTCTGGGAGCAGGGGCGGGTTCCCTTGGTTCACGCGCGAGAGTGGTTTGAGGCGGCACTCCGTGAGGGGCTCCCATCTCCGCCGTACACCTGGGAGACCACCACGGATACAATCGCAGCTTGGATCGCCTCTCTCACGAAAGCCAAGTCGCTGTGGCTCTTGAAGTCGGTGCCCGTCCCGACCTCGATGACTCAAGCGACGGATCAAGCATTGGTCGACTCGCAGTTCACCGTGTGGGTTCCGTACGGTACAACAATCCACTGGATCAACCTGCGAGAGATGACACCGACTCCCTCCCATGACCTACTGATAACTGAATACTGAATACAACCTACTCCCCGCGCGGCGACACCTGCTCGCGTACGCTGAATGTGTCCTGCTCCCGACCCGTATAGGCCACGATCAACTCGGCCAGCAGGCCCAGCGAAATCGCTTGTGCCCCCAGCAGCATCGCTCCTAGCGAATAGAACAAGAGCGGCCTCGACCCGATCGGGGCCGCCTTAAAGAGCCCGACAACGTTCATCAGCACCCACATCAAGCTCAACCACCCCAGCCCGAGCAAGCCGAGCGCGAAGCACCCCAGGCCGAACGCACCCAGCATGTGCTGTGGCCGTTGCCCGAACCCGGTCAAGAACTTCACCGTCAGCAGATCGAGGAACCCGCGCATGAACCGGCGAACCCCGTACTTCGAGTACCCGTACTTTCGCTCGCGATGCTTGATCCCCAGTTCCGCGACCTTGAATCCCCGGGCATGCGCCAGGACCGGAATGAACCGGTGCAGCTCCCCGTACAACCGAATCTCCTTCGCCACCTCGGCCCGAAACAGCTTGAGCCCGCAGTTGTGGTCGTGCAGCCACAACCCCGTCATCCAGCCGATCATCCCGTTGAACACCTTACTCGGGTAGACCTTGTGCCACGGGTCGAGCCGCCGCTCCTTCCAGCCGTTGATGACATCGAACCCTTCATTCAGCTTGCGGAGGAATGCCGGAATCTCCGCCGGGTCGTCTTGCAAATCGGCATCCATCATCAGGATCAGCTCACCTCGCGTGGCTCGCATCCCCGCAGTGAGGGCCGCCGCCTTACCGAAGTTGCGGCGGAAGCGAATGGCCCCGACCTCCGGATGAGCGGTCGCGAGCCCCTGAATGATTGGCCACGACCCATCGGTCGACCCGTCGTCGATGAAGATCAGCTCAAACGGCTGCTCGCATCCGGCGCAGCTCTTCGCGATCTGTGCCAGGAGTTCGCGGAGGCTTTCCTCTTCGTTAAAGACGGGGACGATGATACTCAGCATGCGGGGCGTCCTCGGCAGAGCGGGTCACTCGGGCTACGGTAGCGTGTCCGACCGCTCGCGGAAAGCCGATGGGAGTAGCAGAATTCGTAAGAATTCTGCCGTACGCTGACATCCTGGAATCCGGATCGAAGAAGTCTGACGACTTCTGCGCCTGCGAGGCGGCAGGGTGGCCTTTGGAGTGCTGGTTGCTACGATTCAACCCGCGCCGCTGGCATCGGTCAAATCGGGGGAAAGCATCCCTCGATTTCGGTGAACCGGCCCCGGACTTCAGACGTTGTCGGAAGGTGTGACTGCGAGTGGATCGGGTCACGATGTGGGTGAGGCGTGTTCTTCTCTCTGGAACCGTATTGATGTTTTCGCTGCCTCTTCTGCTGGCTGATGAGACGATTCCTGGAACTCCATTGGGGTTCGGGGGGCAGACGTTCGTGATCCACGATCTGGCGACGATCGGGCTGCTGGTGCTGCTGGAGGGGGTGTTGTCGATCGACAATGCTCTGGTCCTCGGACTGTTGGCCAAGCGGGTGCCCAAGCCGCTTCGGAAGCGGGCCCTCACGTACGGGCTGGTCGGGGCGTTTGTGTTTCGATTCCTGGCGATTCTGATGGCCAGTCTGCTGCTGCAATGGATGGTCGTGAAGCTGATCGGCGGCGGGTATCTGATTTACATTGCGATCAAGCACTTGTTCTTTGAGTCCCAGGAACAGGTCCAGGAAACCGTCACTGTCGACGCCGAAGGGGAACTCGAACTGCGCGAGACCGTCTCCGGAGCGGCGCTGAGTCCCGAACAGGAAATGGTCGAAATCCGGGAACGCGTCCCGATGCTGCTCCCCGAGGACATGCACGTCAAGCCGGGCTGGGACTTCTGGAAAGCGGTCATCGTCATCGAGCTGACCGACATCGCCTTTGCGGTCGACTCGATCCTCGCTGCCCTGGCCCTCGTCGGCAGTTCGCCCCTGGCCCAGACCTATCACCCGAAGCTGTGGGTGGTCGTGCTGGGAGGCATCATTGGATTGTTGCTGATGCGAGTGGCCGCTGCGATGTTCATTCGGCTGCTGGAGAAGTTCCCCCGGTTCGAGACATCGGCGTATCTGCTAGTGATGGTGATTGGTGTGAAGCTGCTGGTCGACTGGTGGGCCAACGATCCGAAGTTTTTCCCGGCCGGATGGGGCCAAGGGTATCTGGACCAACTCACCCGCTGGGGCATCGACATCGGGAAGGAGCCGCACGTGATCGATTTCCACCACGCGAACCGCCCCGAGTTCTGGATCTTCTGGGTCTCGATGGTGGTGTGCTTGACCGTCGGGTTCCTGCCGAAGAAGGGTGAGCAGAAGGCGTAACACTGGCTGGTACGTCGAGCAATCTCAACGGCTAACAACTCCCTCTGGCTGAAAGCTGACGGCTGATCGCTGATGGCTCTGCACTACGACGACATCCCGGAACTCGCGGACCTTGACTCGGGGCGGAACCTGATTCGGGTGCCGATGGAGCAGAACGTCCCGTTCACGCGGCGGGTGCGGTCGCTGGTCGATACGCCAGAGTTTCAGCGGCTCTCCCACATCAGCCAATTGGGACTGGTCTCGCGGGTCTATCCCGGGGCCACCCACACACGCTTTGAACACGCGCTGGGGGTCTACCACAACTCGCTCCGCTACCTGCAACAGCTGCGGAAAGACCCGCGTTTTGTGGCGACGGTCTCAGTGGCGGATGCGGAGTTGTTGATCGTCACGGCGCTGCTGCACGACATCGGGCACTGGCCGTTTTGCCACCCGATCGAGGACATGGGTCTGCCCGCAATGCCGCCGCACGAGGCCCATGCCGCCCACTTCCTCCAAGCCGATGGGGAACTGGCGCGGGTGCTGCGCGAGGAGTGGCACGTGGCCCCCGAGGCGGTCGTGGCCTTGCTCACCGGGCAGGCGACAACTCCCGCGACTCGCCTGCTCCAGTCGATCCTCTCCGGGCCGATCGACATCGACAAGATGGACTACCTCGACCGCGACAGCCTGCATTGCGGGGTGCCGTACGGGCGGAACTTCGACCGCCAGCGGTTGATGCAGTCACTCGTCGTGAACGCCAGTGGGGACGGACTGGCGATCACCTCGAAGGGCAAGACCGCCGCCGAACTGATGGTCTTTGCCCGCTACGTCATGTTCAGCGAGGTCTACTGGCACCACGCCGTCCGGGCCGCCACGAACATGTTCGCACGGGCGTTTTACCACCTCTCCCCGCAGTTCGATCTCGCCCAACTGTTCACATTGAGCGATGCGGAGATGATTGCTCAATTGAGAGCAGCGGCTCGCGGCGGCGAGTGCGAGACGCTGTTGGAGGGGGTGTTCGGCCTGCGGCGGGTGATCTACAAGCGAGCTGCTGAGTTCACGTCGTCGCTGGCTTCGGAGGTATACCGCCGTGTCGCCGGTCGGCGGTTTAGCGAACTGGTGGCGATCTCGGAATCGCTGGCGAAGCAGGCGTCAACGGCGTGGGGGATGGAGGTCCAGCCGACGGAGATCCTGGTCGATGCCCCGCCTCCGCACCGGGAAGTGGAGTTTGCGGTGGATATTTATTTCCCAAAGACGGAGACCTACCGGTCGTTGCGCGAGGTCTCTCCGGTGGTCGAGGCATTGGCTCTGACGCAGTTCGACGACTATGTGAAGCGCGTGCGAATCTTCATCCATCCCCGGCACCGCGAGCGGGCCAGAGCGGCCCCATGGGGGGAGTGGATCCTGGCGACGGAGATTGAGAAGTCGCGATCCGCTTCGAAGTCTTTGCGTCACGGCTAAATAGGACGTGTCGCACATTCCGCCGTCGCGCGCGGCATTTTGAGCGTTCTGGAAATGTCATCTTGACCGAAACGGGGCGATCTGGAACATTCCGTCGCCCTTCAGCGAGTTTCGTTGAAGTCCCTCTCAAGGATGAGACCCCCTACGGCCCCTGCGGCCAGTGATTCGTCGATCGGACCGTTCCGCGTGGCAGGCGTCCAACGCCGGCCCAATCGGCACAAGCAAAGGAGTGCATACGCCGTGAAGAAACTCTTCGTCTGTTTTGCCGTCGCCGCCGCCGCCGGTTTCGCGCTGGCCCCCGCGTCTGCCCAGGAGCGACCCGCTGCCGCACCGGCGAAATCCGCAGCTCCCGCCGCTGCCGCGACTCACCAGATCGGCCTGATCGACATGGCTCACGTGTTCAAGAACTATGAGAAGTTCAAGAGCATGACCGAGGACATGCAGGCCGACGCCAAAGCCGCTCAGGCCGAAGCCGAAACCATGGTCGAGCAGATGAAAGCCATCCAGGAGACGATGCAGAAGCTGACGGAAGCCTCTCCGGATTACACCAAACAAGAGACGCAAATCCTGACCCTGCAGACCAAGCTGGAGACGTTCCGCAAGGTGCAGCAGCGGGAGTTCCTCCGCAAGGAAGCCGAGATCTACAAGACCGTGTACATGGAGGTGCAGAATGCCGTCCAGAAGTACGCCAAGTACTACAAGTACACGCTGGTGCTGCGGTTCAACCGGCAGAGCGTCGACGCTGCGGAAAACCCCCAGGAAATCATCACCAGCATGAACCGTCAGGTGGTTCACTACCGTGAGGAGGACGATCTGACCGATCCGATCCTGGACTTCCTGAACGACGAGTACAAGAAGTCCAAGGGTGGGGCACCGACATCCGGGGCCCCGGGTCGCCAAGCCAAGGGACCGGCCCCGAAGACCAACTGAGCAACAGGTTCCCGCAGTCACCCGCTGACTCTTTGCAGTTGCGGCTCTCGGCACGGGTGAGCGTTGTGGGACGTTCACCCGTGTCTTTGTATTTGTGGGAGTAGCCACGTTCGCCAGAACGTGGGCGAAGAGAACCCGCGTCCGAACGAACGCGACAGCCCGAGCGCGAAGTCAGTCACCCGGCGTCATTCCCCAACGAAAACGTCGTGACTTACTCGCCCCCCTTCTGGCGAAGATGGCTACGCTGAATTTATCTGCCACGGAAAGTGCTCTGATGTCATCCAGACGGCAACGAACCATCGCACGCCCCATACTGGTCGAGGGGTTCGGTCTCTTTGGCGGGGCGGATGTGCGGATGTCGCTCCTCCCGGCCCCGGCGAACACCGGGCTCGTCTTCGAGCGCGTCGACCTCGCCGGACGACCGCGCGTCCCGGCGCGCCTCGAACACCTCGTCCATCAACCGCGCCGCACCGTTCTCCAGCGGGGCACCGCCCGCGTCGAGATGGTCGAGCATGTCCTCGCCGCCCTGGCCGGGTTGTGGATCGACAATTGCCTGATCCAGTTGGATGCCCTCGAACCTCCGGTGGGAGATGGCTCGTCACTCGAGATTGTCGAGGCCCTGCTCTATGCCGGAATCGCCGAGCAGAAGCCTCTGCAAGCTCAGTGCGTCGTGACCGGGGAACTGAACGTCTCCACCCCCGGAGAGCGTGGTACGCTGCTGGCCCACCGCGCGGACAGCTACACCATTCGCTACGACCTCGACTATGGGAATACGGTCATCTCGCCGCAGTCTTTCACGGCCACAATCACCCCGGAAGAGTTTGTCCGCGAGATCGCCTTTGCCCGCACATTCGTGCTGGAGTCCGAGGTCGCCCTGCTCAAGGCGCGGGGCTTTGGCCAGCGCGCCACCACTCAGAACCTGCTCGTCTTCGGGCCACGGGGGGTCGTCGAGAACACCCTCCGCGCGCCCAATGAGTGTGCCCGGCACAAACTCCTCGACTGCATCGGTGATCTGGCCCTGTGCGGTGCCAGCCCGGTCGGCAGCTTCCACGCGAAACAATCGGGCCACCATCTCAATCACCGCATGGTCGAGCAGCTGTTGGGGGCGAGCCAACCTGAGCGGAAGGCCGCCTGAAGCGGGTTCGTGCGACACATCGGGACACATCGGAGGGGCGAAACCCTTCGGAGATCCCTGTGGCAAGTCCGCTGCCTGTCCCGCCCTCCCAGGGACAGAAGGGCCCCATGAACAGGCGCTTTCATGGCGGTCGAGTTTGTTCGGGTGAGGAGCCAGTCGGGCGCTGTCAGCGATGTCTCACTCAGGACCGCGTGAAGTATCAGGCCACAGGTCGGAAATATAATCCCGAGAGGGGGAGGGAGGACTCATTGGGTTGAGTCGCCCCTCCCTCCGAACCGGACGGGCGGCTTTCCCGCATCCGGCTCTCCGGTTGATGGTTCACCTGAATCAGGACGGACCGACGATGGTCATGTTGGCTCAGGAAGCGCCAGCATGGTTCGCCAGCGCCAGCCACTGGGGCTGTGCTGCGCCTCCTCACGGCGGCGTGGCACTGGCGGTCGCTGTGGGCCGCCAGTGTCTGCGAGCAAGGTAGGTCAGGCTGTGCCTGATCGATCAGGCTACGTTTACTACGTTTACTACGTTTACTGCGTTTGCTGCGAGGCGTGCGAGAAGCAGCACTGATTCCAGTGCGGCTTTGGTCGTCATCATCCGAGGTAAGAGCCGTATGCGGTCGTTCCGCACGTACGGATCTGTGCGGGGGGCGGTCCGCAATGACCGTCCCTACCGCGATATCCAATGATGATTCCCGCTCACTTCTTCGGGCGAAACGCCGGGTATCACTGGCGGTCGCTTTGGACCCTACCGGGGCGGCGCAGCCGGAAGCGGTTCTCCACTGACAGTCGCCTGCTCTTGAACCTTCTGTGCCCGAGGCACCCAGATAGCCCAAAGCGGCAACCTGGGCAACCCGGCGACTCCCGTCAGTGGCTCTGGAGGCCCCGTTGCTCCACAACACGAAACTGGTGGAAGTCCCCCCGGCCTTCTACGAATCCAGCCGCGTCCTGGCCATCAAG
>JAYTFV010000412.1:0-6276 GCA_043734065.1 Planctomycetota bacterium | reverse complement strand
GATCGAACAGCAGCCACGAGACGCCGAACAGCCCCGCAGCGATCACCAGCGAGGCCCAGAACTGCCCGGTCACGAGCGGGGTGTGGCGATAGAGCATCGTCTCGGACAAGCGTGCCTCGGCGGAGAACCACTGTCCGAATTCACTGACCCATTGCAGGGCCGTACGCACGATGGCCATCTTCTTGCCGATCCCGGCTGTCTGGGCGAAGCCCGCCAGTCGTCCCGACCAGAGTGCCAGCACTCCCACCACGAACGCGAGCGATGTCGCACTCGAATTCCGGCGACAGACCACCGAGAGAAACAGCCCCACGTTCCCCAACAGAATTAAATAGGCGGCCAGCGACAGATAAGCGGCAATGATCTGCGTCACCGTCGTCCCGCCCAGCACGATGGCCAGGAACGCGAACGGTAACTGGATCAGGAAGATCAGCAGCGCAATGACGATGCGGGCTGACGACTTCCCGAACATCAGCCCGGCGTTCGAGAACCCGGCCAGCTTGAGCAGGCCCAGTGTGCCCTGCTCCTTCTCCTCAGTGATGACCGACCCGAAGTAGTTGCTCCCGGCCACCAGGATCAACATCAGATCGAGGTATGTCAGCGAACTCACGAACGCCCGCCCCACGCTTCCCATGAACCATGAGTAGTAGTGTGCACTCAGCAGCATCCAGGTCGCGACCAGCAAACTGCCGATCCGAAACCGGTGCGAGGTGGAACTGCGCGACTCCTGACGCAGGGAGTGGCTCAGCAGGGTCAGCAGGGTCAGCACGTTGGGGACGAACATCACCTCGCCCCCGACAGCGGAACATCGATCACGTACAGCATGCGGCCCCCCTGGTCGGGGAAGTCACCGCTGAGTTGCAGCTCTTTCGGTAAGTCGGTGTACAGCATCACGCGGGCGTACCCGTGGGGGAGGGCGAACGTATCCGGGAACACGGTTGGCCCGACGGAGAAGCCGTTCCCCAGGGTACTCACGAACGCTTCGGTGTAGATATCGTCCGCAGTTCGGGTATCGAACAACCACCCCAAGATGCTGGTCCGCCACTGCATCCGTTTGGCATTGCGAAGCGTGTAGGGGCTGATCCAGTCGGGCATGGTGTGCCCCCAGTTTTCGGTGGGTTTCAGCTCTCCCGTTTTTCCGGTGAACTCATAGACCTGTTTGTCGATCACCACCACGGCGGCATAGACCGGGGCCTGGTACGAGGGATCGATCACGATCCGGGCCGACTTGGATTCCATCTGATCGATGCTGGCGGAGTCGAGATGTATGGGGATGTCGGGCATCTCGACTCGCGTCCGGAACGCCACCTTCTGTGTCGAGAAGGCCGACAGGTCGGCGGTCAGCTTCCCGTCGCGGGTCAGCAGCGGGGTCGAGCCGTACGACTCGGTGCCGCCATAGAGCTGCCCGCTGCCCGGGACCGCGAACGCATGCTCCCCGCCGGTCAGTCCCGTGGCCAGCACCGACCACCCTTCCACATCGTAGAGACCGTTCGTCATGCGGCGGGCAATCATCACCGACCGCACGCGGTCCTCCCCCGCTGCGCCCGCGCGACCAAACACAAAGAACAGCAGCGAGAACCCCAGCGACAACCCCACCAGCCAGCCATAGAACCGCCCCGGTTGCTTCTCCATGATGCCCCATCGCCACCCGATCCGCCAGTGCCAGCCGACATACGCGAACACCGTCAGATAGATCAGGCCCCAGTGCTGCCGCGTCCCCGCCAGATCCTTGAGTTCGGTCAGTACGGAATCGCGGGAGTAGCTCAGGATGGGGACGCCAGCTGTCGTCATGGTCGGATTCCAGTAGCCATGCCCGCGCGTGGCCTCCTTATAGGCGGCGAGCTTCTGCTTCAGATCGCCGCCGGTCAGCGGGCGACCGAGGACTTTGGTTTCGATGATCTTCTTCGTGACCTGTTGCGGAGACAGAGTCAGCCGCTGAATCTTGCCGCTGCCGTACGGGGTCAACGGCTGGGTGACGTTGAGATACTCAAACCCATTGGCGAACTTCGGCGTCGAGCCATCGGGCAGGTTCAGGACCACCACCTTCCCCCCCTTGAGCAGCCATTCCTGGAACGCCTTGCGGCGGGCACCGGGCCAGCGCGGCTCCTGGTCCAGGAACACGACACGCAGGGCATCCAGCGCCGTCACCGAGGTCGGGAACTCGTCCTCGTTCATCACGGGCAGCGATCCCGAGCGGTGGATCAGATCGGCGGTCGACGTGATGAACACGATCCCGTCGTCCGCCGACTGGCCCTTCACCGGGAGCGATTCTGCCTCGCTCTGGCCCCACCGCAGCGTCCACGTCTCGCCCGGATCGGACACGAACGGGTTCATCACGATCACGCGGGTCGTGTCGGCGGAGAGCGTGATCTCCTGCTCGAGTACCTCCCCCTGATCGTGCAACGCATCCGCCCGCGTCAACTGGAGTTTGAGCGTCTGAAGCTGCGGGCTACGGTTCTTCATCACGATCCGCAGCGGGACGAACGACTTGTAGCGCGAGAACCCGTCGAAGCCCCACTTGGCGTCGAGCACCTGGATGTCGGCCTCCGCGGGCGAGGTCTCCTGGGCCGAGGTCGTTCTGGCACCCGTGACGGCGAACAGCAGCAGGACTGTGAGTAAACATCCGGTCCAGGACATTGGCCCAGACACTGTCTGAGGAGTTGCCGATGGCCCCAACGATTTGCAGAAGAATTCAACGCCAAGGCGCAAAGGCGCGAAGACGCAAAGAGGAAGGCTCAGCTTCACCTTCCTTTGCGTCTTTGCGCCTTGGCGTCTTTGCGTTGAATTTTTCATTGTCCTGCCATGTCGAGTCGCTGGTCCGAACGCCCAGGGGTGGCAACCCCTGGGCTGTGGTGGAGTGCGTTCAAAACTCCCCGACTTCGGCATGATCGAGGCGGTTCGCCAGCCGTTTCAGAATCCCCTGGTCGACGCTCTGTGAGATCATCCGCACCGCTCCATCCGTGAGCAGGAAGTGCCCCCCATCCTGGTGAGCGGGCCAGAACCCGATCGTGCGGCTGTTCTGCAACGGCTGAGCGCCAGGCGGCGGCGGGGGACGGCTCGGGTCGTCTTCGACCGGGTTGTCGTTGTCACCGGTCGACCCGCTCGCCGCTCCCATCCCCATCGCCGGACCAGGTGCCGGGTCTGGCATCCCCTCCAGCACGGGATCAATGGGCTCCGCCTCCTTGGCCGCTGCCGCTTCCTCGGCGGCGATCTCCTCTCGCACCTCTTTTCGCTTCTGCTGAGCGTCTTTCGGGCTGACTCCCGCCGGGGTGAGCGGTCCCGGCTCTCCATATACCGCCCCGAAGTTTCGCAGGCTCCCAGATGTCCCCTCGGCCCAGCGGACCTCGGTCGCCTCCCCCAGCAGCAGCGTCTGGTGCAGGCCATCCACGAGTTCCTCAAACCGCACCTGACTATTAAGAAACAGCACCCCGTTGTTGTCGGCTTCGATCGGGGCCAGGCGGTCGTGGTGGACTCCGGCATACCCGATCGGCTCGTCTGAAGACGCTGCCGGGCAACTAAACACTGGCGGAACGCGACTCAGGATCGCAGCGTTCGCGGGTGCCATTACGCCGAGCTTCGCATTCAACCCCGCCGACTGATTCTGCTCACCCAGGTACGGAAGCAATTGCACTGCCCAGCCCCAGACGAAACGATCCGGCCCAGCCACAGCCGGAGATTGCAAGTCGACCGAGCCGGACGGCAGCGAACCGTGCGTGAGGTGGTAAGCGTGGAACGCCTCGCCGAATTGGGCGAGATTGGAGCGGCACTGCGTCGCCCGCGCGGACTGCCGGGCATGCTGCACCGCAGGCAACAGCATGGAGATCAGAACCGCCAGGATCGCGATCGACACGAGCAGCTCGATGAGCGTGAAGCCGGGGCGTGTGGGTCGATGCAATGACCCGTACGACGGACGTCCTCGTCCGTCGTGGTAATCGGTGAGTCCATGTCGATGTGGGTCACTCATGAGAAACATTCCTCGGAAACTTTCGACCTCGGCCGGGTTCACAAGTAGGACGGACCTCGATTGACGAATGCACCACGCTGGGGAAATGTGTTCTGGCGGATTCCGGATCTGGGTCCATCTGTGCGATCTGTGTACCAGAGCCTCTGGCCTTTGCACGGAACAACCCCATGTTCAGGTGTGGTACACAGATCACTCAGATTGACACAGATCAGAGGGAAAGCACATCCGCATTGACTCGTGAGCCACTCGGCCCACGTTCTGGCGAACGTGGCTATGCTAGAACTCCCCGAGTACCTGCCCGTCGCGGCGACTTCCCAGTCGTTGATAGACCACGGTATCGATCGAGCTGCCGATGAACCGCACGGCCCCGTCGACCAGCAGGAAGTTGGCACCGCCGGAGTGGAAGCTGCCGAACCCGCCGACAGAGGTCTGGGGGTCGGGCGGGGCCACAGCCGGGGCTCCATCGTCCCGAGCGGCACTGGGCACCTCGGGCAGGGTCAGTCCCGGCTTACGGAGATTCTGCATCGGCGTCTGATCGTCGATCCGCGTACCGGTGTTCCGCAGCGACATCCGCGATCCGACGGCCCAGTTTCCGCAGTCGCGAATCTCTCCGGCGAACAGCGTGTACTGCTGTCCGTCCGCGACATCATCGAGCCGCACGCTGCTGTTGAGGTACAGCATCCCGTTGTCGTCCGCGTTGATGGGAGCTTCGAGGTCGTTGTGGCAGCCCGCATAGTCGCCGAACGACTCGCCGTCGAACGACTTGGGGCTCGACGAACATCGCAACCCGGATGGACTCATCTTGGTGAAGTCAATTTGCGTCTGCTCGTACACGCCGAGGTTCGGGTCAATCGCCTTCGAGAGGTTCACCTCATCCAGGAACGGAAGCAGCTGGATGACCCAGCCATGCTTATACCCCGCCTTGCCGTTATCAATTGGTCCGGTGGGGTTCACCGATCCCGGCGGGAAGACTCGGTGGGCCAGGTGATAGTCATGCAGCGCGAGCCCCAATTGCATGAGATTGTTCTGGCAGGAGTGCCGCCGGGCCGATTCGCGGGCCTGCTGCACAGCAGGGAGTAGGAGGGCGATCAGGACCGAGATGATGGCGATGACCACCAGCAGTTCGATGAGTGTGAAGCCATTGTGGCACGACGCTCCGCGTCGTGCGTGACGACGCGGAGCGTCGTCCCACAATGGGGCTTGTCTCCGGGGGCTGACGCCGCCCGGCTCGTCACTGCTGTCGGTCACAACTGACATAACTACTCCGCCTTCGCAGGCTGGGGAGAGGAGAAGGGAACAACTCGTTCGATTCGAACGGGACGGGGAGCGTCCGCCGGGACGAGACAGATGACTCGCAAGGATCCGCCATCCGGGGAGTCGACCCACTGGATGTCGGCCTTCAAGGAGGGTGATCCCGGCACCACCGGGGACCAGACTTCGCCCGGATAGGCGGGATTGAGAGACCGCTGCGCGAGGCCGCGCTCGAAGGCTGATTGAGCCAGGGCGTCGGCCTGCAACTGGTGAGCATGCAGTTCCGCTTCTTGCAGCCGCGCGAGGACGGTGCGTACGAGGCTGACCGACATCGCGGAGAGGATGACGATACACACTATCGCCGTCAGCAGCGCCAGGCCGCGGCGGTGAGTTTCGCCTTTCGCTCCGCCTGTATTGTCGCCTTTCGCTCCGCGAAAGGACGTTCTTTCGCGGAGCGAACGACGACACTCGTCGAGGACATCCACAGAGGCAGACCGGTGCATCACTTGTCCCCCTGCTGCGGACCCAGGGCCACGTCCACGCGATTCCGCGTCCACTGCGGCACCGCGGGTGCCCCTCGCGGCTGTTTGCTGGAGAGCGACAGTTCCTCTGCGCGGCGGTGTTCGGCGCGGACGATGCGACTGCCTTCGAGCCGCGTAAACGCCCACTCTCCGGTGCCACACTCCCAGCGCCCCCCCAGCTCTCCGTCGACGCGGCGTTCGAGGCCACCGGGGATCACTTGATACGTCACGGGCCCG
Organism: Planctomycetota bacterium; assembly: GCA_043734065.1. Lineage (GTDB taxonomy): Bacteria > Planctomycetota > Planctomycetia > Planctomycetales > Planctomycetaceae > TH-plancto1. The sequence goes on along the minus strand of JAYTFV010000412.1, from coordinate 306 downwards.
GTCGCCTGCTGGAAGGTCACTCCGATTTTCTCGGGCGGCTCTGCAATCACCTGGGCCGATTGAGCCAGGCGGCCATCCTGCCGGAACTGGTTCTCCCACCGATGCAGCGTCCGCTGCCGCACCAGCGTGTCGGCCTGGACATGACTGGCCCGCAACATTTTCGACATCAATACGGTGCCTGAACCGGCGATCAGCAGCGTCAGCGAGGTGACGACGAGCAGTTCGATGAGCGTCCAGCCGGAGCGGGGACGAAGAGAAATTCGAAATCCGAAATCCGAAACTCGAAAGCGGAGAGGGCGTGCCCCC
>JAYTFV010000411.1:0-2166 GCA_043734065.1 Planctomycetota bacterium | reverse complement strand
CAAATAACCAATGCCACAAATGAGCAACAACATAAATCTCTGAAACAACATTTCGTCCTTCTCGAAGAACGTGGCCACCGCAGTCAACCAAGCACGTATGACATTCATCTGGCGGTCCTTTCAAGTTCCGGTAGATCAGGTTCCACTTGATCGCTCTTCGTGGGCAAGGTTGAGAGTTGCCAATGAACCGATAAGTTGGCGAGCAGATCGGTGGAAACCTGACCTGCTACCATCACGATGATCCGATCGTACGACGCACGGCCAAAGGGGCTCGTCCTACGAGCGGTCACATCGCGGCGCGGCGGCCCGGTTTGGATTTCTCGATATGCTCCGTGCCGCAGCCGCCGGCGGTGGGCAGCAGCTTGCTGGGGCTGCACAGGCCGTCGGGGTTGAAGACTTGGCGGATGTCGCCCATGACTTCGATGTCGGTGCGAGTGAAGAGGTAGTGGCGATGTTCGTGGGGGGCGTGCATGACGCCGTGCTGCGGGGTTTCGCCCTCGGCGGGCGGGCACATGAAGCTGATCTTTTCGACGCCGATGCCGTGTTCGCCGGTGACGCTGCCGCCGAGTTCGATGCACTTGGAGAGGATCGCGTCGCCAGCCTGGATCACGCGCTGGACCTGGGCCGCGTCGCGCTCATCGAACAGGAGAATCGGGTGGATGTTCCCGTCTCCGGCGTGGAAGACGTTGACGATGCGGAGTTTGTATTTCTCGCTGGTCTCTAAGATGAAGTCGAGGATCTCCGGCAGCTTGGTTCTCGGCACCACGCCGTCCTGGGTGCAGTAGCTGGGGGAGAGTCGACCGATCGCGCCGAAGGCTTGCTTGCGGCACTTCCAGAGGAGGGCTCTTTCGTCAGGGGAGTTGGCCATGCGGACCTCGCGGGCTCCGTTGGCCTGGCACAGGTCGACGATGCGGGTGGCCTCGCCATCGACCGCGACCTCCAACCCGTCGACCTCAATCAATAGCACCGCCCCGGCATCGAGCGGGAACCCGAAGTGGAACGCCGCTTCGAGGGCCTCGATGATCCCGTTGTCCATCATCTCGAGAGCTGCGGGGACGATCCCGGCCCCAATGATCGCGGAGATCGCCTCGGTCGCGCTGCGGACGGTGTCGAACACGCCGAGCATCGTGCGGTAGGCCACCGGGTCGCGACTGAGCCGGACCCAGATCTTGGTCACGAGGCCGAACGTGCCTTCGCTGCCGACGAACAGTCCCGTTAAGTCGTACCCCGGCGTGTCTTCACAGGGGCTGCCGAACTGGATTTTTTCGCCGGTGGGGAGGACGACCTCGACGGCGAGGACGTGATTCACGGTCACGCCGTACTTGAGCGTATGCGGCCCGCCGGAGTTGGTGGCCACGTTGCCGCCGATGGTGCAGGCTCCCTGCGACGACGGGTCGGGGGCGTAGTGGTAGCCGCTTCCCTTTAAGTGATTGGTGAGATGCACATTCACCAGCCCCGGCTCGACGACCGCGTATCGGTCGCGGAGATTGACCTCGAGTATTTTTCGCATCTTGGTGAGGCAGATCATCACTCCGCCGCCGACGGCCAGCGTCCCGCCTGCCAGGCTGGTGCCAGCCCCGCGCGGGACGAACGGGACGTTGTGTTCGCGGCAGACTCGCACGATGGCTTCGACCTGCTCCGCCGAGGTCGGAAAGACCACGAGGTCCGGCACCCGCTTCTCGACGACGTAGCCATCGCACTCGTAGACCAGTCGCTCGTCGGCCTCGCTGAGGAGGTTCTCTTGGCCGACGATCTGTCGCAGTTGAGCTTGGAGGTCGGGCATGGGGAGTGGGGAGTGGGGAGTGGTGCCTTGCAGTCTATCGCAGAGGGGCGTCAGTTCGACAGTTCGACAGCGAGCGGCGGACGTAAGTCCGCCGTGTTGTGCGACTCACAAGTGCCGTTCCGCCCCCGTGTCGGTGGGCCACATCGCTCGGGCACGGGGGACTGACGTCCGCCCGCTCGCTGTCGAAAGTAGGATGGGCACTCTTGCTCGTCCCAGAGCGACGCTTGAGCGTCGAGAGCGGGCCACATGGGGCGGGGGTGATTGGCTGCCCATGTGGATTCGTGTTGGCAGGTCGCGCACAACGGGGACGGGCAGGAGTGCCCATCCTACGGGGATGTCCAGCGGGATGGACCCCGCCCACCCATTTCGAATCCTGAGTCACT
>JAYTFV010000410.1:0-2788 GCA_043734065.1 Planctomycetota bacterium | reverse complement strand
CTCCCCCACTCCCCCACTCGATGCACCGCCTGAACCTCATCGCTGGCCTGCTCTGCGCGTCGCTGCTAAACGGCTGCGCCGGGATGACATCGTTTCGATCGGGGAAGGTCTTGCCAGTGACAGCCCCGAATCCGATGTTCGTGTCGACGACCAATGAGGATTTCCTCTGGGAACGGATGGTCGAGACGCTGGAGGACTTCCAGTTCCCGATCCGCAAAGAGAACCGCCAGTCGCGGGTGATCGAGACCGAGTACAAGGTCGGGGCCAGCCTGTTCGAGCCGTGGCATGGCGATTCCGTGGGCTTCGTGAACCGGCTGGAAAGCACATTGCAATCGGTCCGTCGCCGCGTCGTCGTGACGATGATCCCCAGCGACCAACAGCCGGGCTACACGGTCAGCGTCGAGGCTTATAAAGAGTTCGAAGACCTGCCGGGCATCGCCGCCAACTCACCGGGCGGGGCGACATTCCTCGAAAGCAAACCGCTCGAACGCGACCTCAACCTGGTCGTCGGCCAGTCCTCCCCCAGCGGCTGGATGTGGGCCGGGCGGGATTATCACTTGGAGCAATCGATTGTGGGCCAGTTGAGGTATCTGCTGGGGCGGTGAGGGTTGATCTATGCCTGAATGCTATGTCGCCGGAGAACACTACCGATTCTTGGTCTTCCCGCCCCAAGCCACCAGTCGTCTGACCGATCTCACCACTACCGCTGAGACAAGCGAATGGACGATTGAATGAAATACCGTGATGCGATCAAATTGTTGGAAGCGGATGGCTGGTTTCTTGATCGGAGCTCGGGGAGCCACTTGCAGTTTCGACATCCCGTGAAGCCGGGGACGGTCACTGTGCCCGGCGGTGGCAAGATGGGATACGATGTTCCGCCGGGAACATTGAACAGCATTCTCAAACAAGCTGGCATGAAGTGAGGTCTTCCATGGATTACGTCGTGGTGATTGAACAGTCCAGTGACGGGTCATACTCCGCTTATGTGCCGGATTTGCCGGGTTGCGTAACGAGTGGAGACACGCAGGACGAAGTCCGAGATCTGATCGAAGAGGCGGTCGCGCTGCACCTCGACTCATTGCGTCGTCACGGAGAAAGCGTTCCCGCTCCCGCGACCACGGTGCATGTGATTCATGCAGCCTGATGAAAGCCGATGCGACGCAGGCCGCCAAGGTGAACATATTCCAGGTGATTTCCTGGTTCTTGTCCTGGAGGGACACCTGACAATAGCCCACCGTTTCAACGGTGGGACTTTGAGTCAGGGCCGCCCGTTGAGTCCCGCCAGGGACGAAAGAAGTCCTCGCCACAGGGGCCATCGTCCGACCAGTGGTGTCAGGCTGGGAAGGCAATTTCTGTCGCCCCTGCCGGGGCTGAGGACAGCCAAACCTCACTGGCCCCACCGTTGAAACGGTGGGCTATTGTCGGATGTCCCTGACGGGACACAGAGCCTCTGCGTCTTCAGCTCGATTGACGAATCGAGGCGAATCCCCTGAGAATTTGACCTTGGAAGCCTTGGCCGGTGCGACGCTCCAACTGAGTTCAGTCAGTGCCATTGAGCGCCACCCCGGGCGCACGAGAGCCCTATTGACGTTGTGGCCCAGACGCCGCTTTGGGCGTCTGGGTGACGTAGGAACAAGAGGAGTTGCCGGAGTGAGCCGGTCCTGTGTATCCTCTTGTTGCTTTGCAACCCAGACACTCAAAGCAGTGTCTGGGCCACCTGCCTTCGACTCGGTGATCGACTCGCTCACGGAGACCAAGAATGGACTTCAACCCGCTCACGGGAACTTGTGCCGAAATACAGAGGCAAATCGACGGCCTACAGCAACGCGAAAAGCAAGTCGCTGATGAGTTGCAATGGTACAGCAGCATCGACCCTCGCGCGTTGAGCGAGGAGCTGCGGACGAATCAAGAAGCGGCCAAGAAGCTGCAGTTGGAGATTCAGGCACTTGAAAAGGAGATTCAAGAGAACGCAAGCTCGCTCAGTGAAACCGAATCTGCGATCAGAACGCTTACCAGAACGAGTGCCGAAATACAGAAACAGATCGACGGGCTGCAGCAAAACGAAAAGCAAGTCGCTGATGAGTTGCACTGGTACAGAAGTATCGACCCCCGCGAGTTGTCTGAAGACCTGCGGAGTAATGAGGACACGTCCGAGAAACTGCGGTTGGAGATTCAGGCACTTGAAAAGGAGATTCAGGAAAATGCAACCGAGCTCGGAGAGATCGAACCTGCGATAGGAACGCTCTTTAACCCGATCAACTGGTTCGCACGCGACCAGGTTGACCTTCGTCGGAGACGCGTGCAGTTGCGCGAGATTCGCAACCAAAGGGCAGCACAAAGCCAGTTAATGGCCAACGAGGTCGAACAAACAATCACGCGAATTGCAAAGGTCACCAACGACCTTCAACGGCATCGCACGTTCGACGTTGTTCGGCGACAATCCGATATGCTTCAAATCACGGAGGCTATTGGCTCCAAAAAGGAGGATCTGGCAATCGGCGTCGACCGCCTTCGCCGAGATCGTGAGATGGTCGCTCGGCTACGCGAAATTACGAACCAGAAGACGGCACAGAAGCAGTCAACTGTCAAGAAACTGCAAAATGCCTTGCCACGAATGGCGATGGTCGCAAGCGATCTTCAACGGCATAGCGCAATTGACTTACCCAGGCGACAAGGTGTCGTGCAGCAGATTAGAATCTTACTCTGTCACATCCACGCGCCGTGCGCGCATGTTTCATGTGGCCATGGGCAGTCCGTGGTAGTGGAGGCGGACGATGGCTCCGAGGAG
>JAYTFV010000409.1:0-1727 GCA_043734065.1 Planctomycetota bacterium | reverse complement strand
GGGATGGGAGGTCACGCGCAGGATTCATTCTTGAGGTGTGTCAAGCCCACGCGACAGGGACTATTGTCGGACATGTCAAAAACAGACTCCCGCTGGGATGTCTGTCGTGTTTTCTGTGGCCGAGCGCCATTCGATGCTGGCACCGGCACCGAGTACCCGCTCAAAACGCACTCAGCAGCAGGAACTGGGCACTCCGCCGGAGCCAGACCCGCTCGTCGGCGGACAGTGATCCGCGCTCGCGCATGTAGCGTGTCTTGGACAGCGTTTGCGAGGCCACGAAGCGGACGGTCGCGGAGAACTTCCGGTGTCCGGCGGCCTCCTCGGCCAGCATGACTTGCGTCACGCGCTCCATTGTCCGGGCCTCTTCCAGGTCCGGTTCCGGCTTCGCATTCCACGCGGGGGCCTCCTCACTGTTCGCGACCTGCACAACCAATTGGGACATCAGGCTGCTGATGCGGGCCAGCTTGTCGTATTCGATGCGGTCCGGAGTATCGCGCGGCGTGTGGTAATCAGGATGTTCGCCGGTCGAGAAGAACAGGAACGGAATCCGCTGGTCCCGGAACGGCCCGTAGTCGCTGCGCGTGCCGATGAAGTCGGCCCCCAGGCGACCGACCTCCAGCCCGCTGGGGGTGCCGACTTCGGCCAGCCGCGTCCGCAACTCGGGGGCGTACTCCGACCCGAACAGGAACACCAGCGGCAACGGCAAATCGCCCAGCGACCGCCCGATCAGATCGGCGGTGACCATCAGCTTGATGCGAGAGAGCGGCAGCGGCGGATGGGCCACGAACCAGCGCGAACCGTACAGCAACTCCTCCTCCATATCGAAGCCGACGAACGCGATGCTGCGTCGCGGCTTCACCGGGAGGGTCGACACGAGCCGCGCCGTCTCCAGCAGCATCGCCACCCCGCTGGCATTGTCGTCCGCCCCCGGATGCAGCTTCCCTCGCCGCATCCCGAGGTGGTCGTAGTGAGCCGCGAGCAGGATCACTTCGTCTCTCACCAGCGGGTCCGACCCCGGCCAGATCGCGCCGACATTGCGGCCGATCTCGGGCTGAGAGCCATCGGGTTGCACGCTGTCGGGGATCGGTTGGAAGAACTCGTCGCCGAAGAGCGGTTGCAGTCCGGCCTCGCGGAGAGTCTTCGCCACGTACTCAGCCGCCAGCGTGGCCCCGGCCCCGTCGCGCCCGCCAAGTTCCGGGCTGGCGAGGTACTCGACATGCGGCCTGACCTGTTCGGCGGTGATCACGAGCGGGCAGATTTTCTCGGCCAGTGGTGGTGGCGGAGGCCGGTCCGCTCCGTGGGCCATGAGCGCGCCCACGGCCAGCAGCCCGCCTTGGCAGAGTATCCGTATTGCATGGCAGGGCGTGAGTAGGCGGTTCGTCATCCGTGAATCGTAGCCACGTTCGCCAGAACGTGGGAGGCTTGGAACCCGCATTCGAACACCGACCAAGACTTCCGAAGGAGTGCGGTCGCCGTTCTACGCAGAATCGCACCCCCCGGCCCCAACGGGGCCAAACTCGATAGCTCAGGGCGACAGCCCTGGGAACACGCGGCCCCCTCACCGATTCAAGGCCCAACGGGCCGTCACCCGTCGAGTCCCAGACGCTGGGTGCTGAAGAGCGGGACGAGGACGAGGACGTTGGACAATGAGGGTTGCCCTTCGAATTGTCGGCGGAGTCGAGTCACGGCCCGTTGGGCCTTGGGGATTTGGTGGGCCTCCGAGTTCC
>JAYTFV010000408.1:0-2231 GCA_043734065.1 Planctomycetota bacterium | reverse complement strand
TCGGCGCAGCTCATCGAGATCCGCCCGAAGAAGCCAGCGAACGCAGCCCCCCCTGCTCCGCTGCCGCGTCCCGCGCCTCGACTGCCGAACGCTCCGCCCGAGAAGGCCCAGGGGGCGGCCCTGCAGACGATCGTCGAGGTCGACATCCTGTCCCTCGAACTCCAGGGCGACCCCAGTGCTCAAAACTGGGGCAAGGTCTTCGAGGGCATGGGACTCTCCGTCCGCATCCGCAACGGACGCGAAGGCAAGGCGAGCGTGACCGAGAAAGTGCGAGGCTCGCTGCGGTACGTCACCGCCGCAGGGCTCTTGAACCGCGATGGGGATCTGACGTTCGGCAAGGCCACGTTTCGCCTCAGCGAAGGCGAGAAGGTCAAGGAGTGGCTCGCTGAACTCAAAGCCTATGGTGCTCAAGGGGCCCCAGAAGGGAAGCCGCTGTGGGGTTTGAATCGGCTGCAGTTTGAGGAGGTCAATGCCCAGATGTCCAAACCCCTCGCCATCAAGACCCGGGGCCAGTCGCTGACGACTCTGGTCAAGGCCCTGCAAGCCGATGCCCAACTGCCCATTCGCCTGCACACGGCGACCGCCGAGTGGCTCAAGACTGCCATACACGACCGCCCGATCACCGGCGACATGACCGGCTTCAGCACGGGCACGGGGCTGGCCATCGCGCTGAATGAGATCGGGACCGGTCTGCGTCCCGTGCGAACTCCGGCGGGCCAGATCGAGTTCGAGATCCTCTCGCTGGACCAGTTGAAAGATCCCTGGCCCCTCGGCTGGGAACCGCACGCCGAGACTCCGCGCAACCAGATCACGCCCGACCTGTTTCAGATGGGCGTCGTGGGGTTCGAGCAGTCACCGCTCCGAGAGGTGCTGGCCGCGGTGCAGACCGAATCGAAGACTCCGATTGTCATCGACACGCGGCGGTGCCTGGCCAAGAAGATCGATGTCGACAAGGTTCTCGTCAGCTCCCCCACCAAGCGAACGGCCTGGGCCCTGGTTGTCAGCCAGTGCGTGCGGCAAGCGGGCCTGTACAACAGCTATCGCCAAGACGAAATTGGCCGGGGGTTCATCCTCGTGACTCCGTTTGAGCCGAAGGTACTCCCGCCGGAGTGACCACGACTGCGACGATGTGTCTCACCGGACAGAGATCAGGAATTGCCCATGACTACCATTCAGGCGATTCAACAAGCGGTACAGCAGCTCCCCGCCCCGGAGTTGGCGGAGTTTCGCCGCTGGTTCGCGCAGTTTGATGAGGCGATCTGGGATGCTCAGATCGAGGCCGATGCCGCAGATGGCAAACTGGACGCGTTCGCCGCAGAGGCTCGTGCCGAATACCACAGCGGCCGGGCGATAGAGCTGTGAGACACTTCACCTCCGCACGGTTCTGGGCATGTTTCAACACCCTGCCCGATGACATTCGGCAAGTGGCGCTTCGCAACTACGACTTGCTGAAGCAGAATCCTTCGCATCCTTCGCTGCAATTCAAGACAGTGAAAAACGGAGCATACCACAGCGTGCGCGTTACTTGGGCTATCGGGCCTTGGGAATTTCCGTCTCCGAGGGAGTTCAATGGTTCTGGATCGGCAGCCATGCGGACTACGATTCACGGCTGGGATGACATCCGTTGGACCCTGTTCGAAATGCGTCGATGACCCGATCTTCACCACCCGCCGCGCCGCGGACTGCCCCCGCCTCGGAGCGGAGTATTCTCGTCCTGGTGGCGTTCTGGCTGTGCTTGCTCAGCAGTGCGGCTCTGTTCGCTTCGGTGGCGCTCGCACCGCGGCTGGTCGAGTGGCATGAACTTCGCCTCGCCAGTCTCGCTCGCCAGCAGCAACTCGTCGAACTGGAGCAGCACGTCCAGCACCTGGAGAAAGTCGTACAGGCCCTGGAGTCCGATCCGCATTTCCAAGCGGAAGTGACCCGGCGTGAGATCGGTGGCCCTGCGGAAGGGGAGGCGATCCCGGTCGAGAAATCGCTGACGGTCGATCTGACCCTGCCGACGGTCGAGAGCCCCAACGTCCCGCTTGTGGTGCCGTGGTACATCCCGATCCTGAAGACGCTCTCCGTCCCCTCCGACTGGAGACGCCGCGTCCTGTGGGTCTCCGCCGGGTTGTGTCTGTTCGCGTTTGTGGTCTTGCGGGAGCGCGAGCCGTCCGCGTCTCGCCGGTAGGCGAAGCGCCCGTGGAATCTGACCCGCCAGACTGCCGAAGACTTCGGAAGTCTCGGGGGAC
>JAYTFV010000407.1:0-10471 GCA_043734065.1 Planctomycetota bacterium | reverse complement strand
CGCGCCGACGAGCCAGGTCCAGAGGGAGACTCGATGTACGATGGGTGGGGATTGAGTCATGGGAAGTTCTCAGTTTTCAGTGGTCAGTTTTCAGTAAAGAGAACCAGGTCGTTTTTGAGAGCAGGCAGATGTCTGACTGACAACTGACCACTGACAACTCCTCACTTCGTCGGCTCGAAGTCCTCATAGTACGGGTAGCTCTCCAGCCACGACCCGAGCCATTGGACATAGGTCAGCAGGGCCAGACCGCGCTTCGTCGGCTTGTCCGGCGAGCCTTCGAACAGCCAGGGGTACTCCGGCATCGGCGACCCGACGGAGAGCGTGGTCGGCTTGAAGAAGTGGACCGCGTGCCAGTCGCTGGACCGGCGGCCTCCCTCGCGGCACAGGTCGGGTCCGACGCGCCGCGTCCCGAACATCACCGGACGCTGGAGTTCGTTCTGGTATTCCCACGTCTTCGACACCGGTCCCCAGCGGAGGTCTTCGTTCGAGACCGGACGCACGAACTGGCTGTGACAGTGCCAGCAGCCTTCGCCGGTGTAGACCTTGCGACCGATGGTCAGGGCCTCGGCACACTTCTCGTTGTACCACTGAGCCGCCGGCTCGGGGTCAGCGGGAGGTTCGCCAAAGGCTGTCTTGAACGAGTCCGGGTAGCGCTGGGCGAGGTCTTCGAACTGGTAGCGGACATTGCCGTTGACCAGTTCCTTCACCGACTTCTCGGGCAGGTGGCGATACATCAACGCCGGGACCACCGCGTTCGACAGGAACGCCAGCCCAAAGAACCCGATTCCCGCGACGAGGAAGATGCCTGATTTGCTTTCGAACATGATGGGAAGAGGGGTGAGAGGTGAGGGGCGAGAGGTGAGTGGTGAGTGAGAAGAGGGGGAGATTTGAGAACACTAATCTCCACTCATCAACACTAATCCAGAGTGTCTTCCGGTCTGAATTCGTGTTTATCAGTGTCGATGAGTGTTCCCCCTTCCTGCCTATGTCGCAGCGACCAATGGAGCCGGAGCAGACTCTTCGCCCAGTCGCACGGGCGACTTCTGCCAAGTCTTATAGAGGTTCCAGCAGAACAGCAGTTGAGCCCAGAACATGACCAGTCCCGCCACGATGCGGACAGCCCAGAACGGGATCGAGACGGTGATCGAGTTGTCCCACGGTTGCAGCGCAGCCCATGACAAACCCTGGAAGAGACCTCCGAGCATCAGATCGAGTGCCATGACACTGAGACCGCCCGCCGAGGCCCAGTAGTGCCATTCGCACCACTCGGGCCGGTACCACTCCGTCTTGAGCAGTCGCGGCACGAGGTAGGTCATCATTCCCAACTGCCACATGCTGAACACGCCGAACATCACCATGTGAGCGTGACCGACCACCCAATCGGTGAAGTGGATCAACGCCTGAAACGTCAAGGTCACTTGCAGCGCACACTGCAAGCAGGTCAGGAAGTAGAACCCGATGCCGGTGTAAAAGTACCGCAGCGGCAGATTGGTGAAGTGCAGCATCCCGGTCCCCTTCAGCGTGCCGATGAAGTTGATGATGACCGTGAGCACCACGAACTCTAAAGCGATCGTCGACAGCACCGCCCCGTATTGCAGGAACATCGGGATCGGCGTGTATAGGAAGTGGTGAATCCCCTGCAGCGGATAGAAGAACGCCAACCCCCAGAACCCGACCAGCGACATGGCATGGCTCCACATCGGTCGCTTGAGCAGGATCGGAACGAAGTAGTACATCATCCCCCATCCCAGCGGCGTCACGAACAGCCCGACCAGATCGTGGATGAACAGCCCGCCCACGGCCCCCGCCGCTGTGCCGGTGACGCAGTATTGCGGTACGAAGTTCCCCATCGCATAGGTCAGGAAGGTCCATACCAGTGCCGCCAGGAAGTACCACAGGCTCACGTACATCGGCCCCTTGACCTTGATGATCGGGTAGCCAAAGTTGATCGCCACCAGCAGTAACCCGACCTGAGCCAGCGGGTCGATCCAGACCGGCGTCTCGCCCCATTCGATGCCCTGTGCCTCACCCAGAATTAACCCCACAGCCGTCGACAGCACCACCACCTGCCACGCCGCAAAGATGAAGTACGACAGCCGCCGATCCAACACCGGCCTCAGCGACAAACGCGGCACCACCCAGTGCAGCATCCCCAGGAACCCATTGGCCAGGAAGCCGTAGGCGATGGCGTTCGTATGCACCATCCGCCAGCGACCGGGTGACAATATCTCCCAGCGCGGCAGCGGGTTCCAATTGAGCAACTGGAGTCCCATCAGCAAGCCCGCTGTCATCGAGATCAGCATGTAGCCGAGGGCGGCTGCGAAGTACCAGAAGACCAGTCGTTCTTCGACGAGGTGTTCGTGGCGCGGGGAGTCGGGGGTGGGCATGTGAGTGGTGAGGGGAGGAGTGGAGACGTGGAGGAGTGGAGACGGGGAGACGGGGAAACAGGGAGATGGGGAGATGGGGAGATGGAGTGGCTGGCTACCTACGTCCTACTTCCGACTCCCGACCCCCGACTCCCTCTGCATGCGGTTGCTGATACGGCACGAAGTGTCCCAGCGGAGCCAGCAGCGCCATTGTCCAGCCGAAGATCACGTGGGTCATGGCGGCCACCCACGGCGGCAGTACCGACGGGTCGGTGATCCAGCGACCTCCGAACAACACCGGCTGGAGCCAGTTCAGGATCAGGTAGAAGTTCACGAACCACAGTAGCAGGGCCAGGATCGTGGCGAACCCCAGCCTGACTCCGAGGGACTTGCCATCCGTGAACCGCATGAGGACCACATGAAACGGGACTCCCAGCAGCATCCCCGTGGCGATGTACAGACAACATCCCATTGAGAGGATCATGCCATCCGGGATCGCGTAGATGTCTTTGCTGCCGGTGGCGAGGGCCAGCGCACGCTCACCCAGCGGGAAGGTGAGATAGACGCGAATCAGTTCCAGCGGACTCTTCTCGGCCAGCGGAGCAGCCACCACGTTCAGCACCAAGCTGCTCAGCGCCGCGATCCCACCGAGCATGAACCCGGTGGTCGCGTGGTAGGCGGTGTAGAACTCAGTCGGAGCCCAATTGATGGCTGAAGGGCGCAAGCCTTCGATCGCAGCCATCCGCGTCTGGATGGCCTCGGCCCGGGACCGCAATGTCTCCAGTTCTTGGTTGAGTTGAACGAGTTCTTGCACGTTCGAAGGCTCCCACAGTTAGCGAATATGTTCCTGGCGAGCCGGTGTGCGTCAGCACCCGGACAATTGCGATCAGCGTGGTCCGAGGGCTGACGCCTCTCGGCTCGCCTGAACGGCTTCGTCACTTCGCAGCGGTCGCTGCGGCTGTCTCTTCCGCAGGCACGTACGGCTTGATCGCACCGGGGTGAGGCAACTCTCCCTGGCGACGGCGACTCGATACGTGCTTCACATAGGCCACCAGATGCCAGATCGTGTCGGGCTGGCTCTGCAACGCTGAGGCGAAGCTCGGCATCGGCGTGCCGTTGATCCCCGAGTAAATGCGACGGTAGATGTCGAGCGGCTGCTGTCCTCCATGCAGCATCCCCGAGGTCAGATCGGCGGCTCGTGTGGTCCGGCCCCAGCCGTCCTTGCCCATGTTGTCGGCCATCTGCCCGCGCCCATCTTCCCCGTGACACTTGGCACAGCCGATCGTGAGGAATGCCTTCTTGCCGAGAACGACATGCTCCTCGGTGAACTTCGGCTGGGGGGTGAACGGTTGGATCTGCTGCGATTCGGCCTGCTCCCAGCGCTGGGTCACGCGGGGCAGGACTTCTGTGTTGACGAGGCCGGGTTCGATCGCCTCCTCCGCATCAGCCAGATTGACGAGACCTTCTTCGAACTCTCCGCGATGCGTCAGCATGAGGACGTAGTCCAAGACAGCCTGCAACTCGTCTTTCGGCAACAGATTGAACGCAGGCATCGACGTGCCACGCACCCCGGCTTTGATCGTCCGTTCCAGATCGCTCCGCAACGGGCGGAAGCCATACGGCGTGGAAGTGAACTTGAACAGCCCCTTGCGATAATCGCGGGGCCGCGGGTAGAGGAACTTCGCCGCCGGACCATCGCCATCGCCACTGATCCCGTGGCACTGCACACAGCGCTCCTGATACACAGCCTGCCCCTTGGCCAAATTGATGCCCGACGGCTTGCCGATCGACTCCGGGTGAGCGAAGGTGCCAGTCTCCTCGACCAACTCCTTCTTTAAGGCCATCTGTAATTCGGGCGACAGAGCCTGAACGCGCACGCTGCTGAGGAACTCCGGCTCGGGCGGCCGTTCACATCCAGCCAACAGCACCGCGCTCAACACGCAGACGTTCAGGACAACACGGAGCCTCACAACACTCTCCTCTCAAGCGGGCGCTCAACCTTGGCATTGCTGACCCTATTCTCTTCCGCGCCGAGACGCTCCATCCAAGATTTCGGATGACAAAGGGTTCCCGCATAACTCACGACCGTGAATGCAACTCCGATGCCGCGACTCATCGTTCATAATTGTGGAGTGGCTGATTGCTCACTGCTGTCTCTGGGTGCCTCGAATTCGATGAATTCTCTTTCCTTCCATTTCTGGGAATGCGAAACTGGTGAGTCGAATTGACCGTTTGGCCGATACTCCCGCTGCACAGTCTCGCGTGCGGGTTCGCACACTGCGGTGTGCCACTGATACAGGATTAAGACTTGGCCACCCCTCGGTCAAACGCTGGCGAGCCGGAGTGCCTCAGCCCCCGGACCGGGCGGCGCTCGAAAGAGTCCGGGGGCTGACGCCCAATGGCACAGACATTAACCCGGATTATTCATACCCGTCTTGCTCTCCGTCCCATAGTGGTCTGTTGGCTTGGCCGTGGGCGGCCGGTGCAAGATCCCCGGTCCCGGCTGTTGCGGGAGATGTGCGGATCAGATTGGTCGGGGGGTGGGGGGGCAGCGGGACGACGTGGAGTGGGCTATCCGCTGGTGGGGGTGAAGAGACGCTTGAGCGTGTCGGTCAGGTGGCTCAGATACGGCCAATGAGTGGAGAAGCGGTCGGCGATGCGGCGGGCGCTGACAATAATATCAGCGGCGACTTTAATCACGCGCGTGCGCCACGTCTCGGCGTCGCCCGCGCCTAATGGATCGGCTTGGCGGCGGCGGTTGAAGTCCAATTTCCGCTCGGCACCGGCCAGAGTATCCGCAGGCAGTTCGGACTCGATGCCCACGGCGGCGGGAGTCGGTGCGTGGGACATGTGGTGACGCAGCAGTGTCAACAAGTTGAGCATGAATCAGTTAGGAACTGGCCCGAAACAACATCCCGAAAGTCATGAAGAGGATTCACCGCAGAGGGCGCGGAGGATCGCAGAGGTCCGAGAGATCTCCGGGAATTCACCTCTACAAACCCTCGCGCCCTCTGCGGTGAATTTCGGGAACTTGTTTTGGACCATGTCCTTAATATATCAACGGATATATTTCTCTATAAACTGATTGTCGCTGAGTCGACCCGCATGCAGGCTGCACTTGATCTCCTGATTCCGGTTCTCGCTTTCACTGTGCTTGGCATAAGCCTCAGAGGTGGCTGCGGGGAGCAGCCCCTCGGTTGCGGCTGTGCTGCGCTGGGTGTTTCGTGGTGGAAACCGGATCGCTGATCCCGAACTCTGGTACGAACATGTACGACGCGGTTCTAGCGACCCGAGGCCCGCCAATCGACCTTGACCGTTGTGTCAGTCAATCGACCCGGTGAATGCCTCTGTGTACAAAGGTGCGCTCGTGGCCAGAAGTCGGGTTGAGTCTGGCTTGCAGCGTCTGTATCCTGATTCGCTTCAACTGCGGAGTGCGCTCCGTGGAGGTGGGAGGCGGTGTCTCCCGAATGAGGTCACAGAACAGCGGAGCGGCGGGCGTGCGATTCTCTTTGGTCGATCGAATCCTGACACTCGAGCCGGGCAAGTCCATCACGGCAGTCAAGAATCTGTCGATCGCGGAAGAGTACCTCGCGGATCACTTCCCGGGGTTCCCGGTCATGCCGGGGGTGCTGATGATCGAGTCGCTGGTGCAGGCGGGCGGCTGGCTGCTGCGGGAAACCGAGGGGTTTCAGTACAGCACGATCCTCCTCAAAGAGGCCCGGGCGGTGAAGTTCAACAACTTCGTCAAGCCGGGCCACACGCTCTGCGTCGAGTGCGAGATCACCAAGCACGAGGGGAACCTGTACACGCTCAAGGGCACCGGGACCGTGGACGGCACCTCAGCCGTCAGCGCCAAGATCACTCTGGAACAGTTCAATCTGGCGGAGCGGAATCCCGACTTGAAGAAGTCGGACGACCTGCGGATTCAGAAGCTGCGGGAGTTGTTCGCCTGCCTGTGGCAGGTGGCGTCGTAGCCACGTTCGCCAGAACGTGGGCTGCCGGTGTTGCAAAGAATTCAATCCCCAGCAAGAGTCGTCGGGGCTGAGCCTGACACAGACAATCGAGTCCCAACTCACTTCCAACGCGGAATCTTACGTTCTGGCGAACGTGGCTACAGAACCGAGAGCAACCCATGAAACTGGCAGGCAAATTCGCACTGGTCACCGGCGGGAGCCGTGGCATTGGCAAGGCGGTCGTCGAGGCTCTGGCTCGCGAAGGGGCCAAGGTGGCCTTCGTCTATCACTCCAAAGCCGACGCCGCCAATGCGATCGTCGCAGAGCAAGCAGCCCTGGGGCACGAGGTCATCGCCTTCCAGGGAGATGTCAGCGTCACCGCCGAGGCCGACGCCATCGTGCAGAAGGTGATCGAGAAGTTTTCGCGGATCGACATCCTGGTCAACAACGCCGGGATCATCAAAGACGGCCTGCTGATGGCGATGGACCCCGCCGACTGGCACGCGGTCATCAACACCAACCTGAACAGCGTCTACAATTTCTGCCACGCGGTCATGCGTCCCATGATCTCGCAGCGGTCGGGCCGTATCATCAACATGTCGAGCGTGGCGGCCGAATTCGGCAATCAGGGGCAGGTCAACTACGCGGCCAGCAAGGGCGGGATCCAGGGCCTGACCCGCTGCCTGGCCACCGAAGTCGGACGCCGGAACATTACGGTCAACGCGGTCGCCCCCGGGTTCATCGAGACCGACATGACCGAGGCCGTGCGGTCGATGGGTGGTGACAAGTTCAAAGAAGTCGTGGCCGGGATTTCACTGAAGCGGCTGGGCAAGCCGGAGGACATCGCCAACGCGGTGCTGTTTCTGGCCAGCGATGACGCCGCGTACATTACCGGACACGTGCTGACAGTCGACGGGGGACTGACCCTCGGCGGCATTTGAGGAAGCCTAGGGCCTAGGGCCTAGGGCCTAGGGCCAGAGAGAAGAGGAGGGGCAAGCCCCTCAAGTCACACAGATTCAATTGGGGCCGTACGCGAGGACGCGGCTCCACCAGCGGGAGCCTTCTCAAGAGTCTCTTTCTGGCCCTAGGCCCTCGCCCCTAGGCCCTAGGCCTTACACTGTTCGCATCGCAATCGGTTTCAGAGCGGGGTCAGACAATCCAGCTCGGAGGGTCCGAAGGGTGTGGCGATGGTCGCCACCCCAGCGCGTTGCATTGATGACGGGAGATACCCATGCCGAGTCGTGATGAGATTTTCGAAAAGGTCCGCGAGACACTGGTTGACGCCCTGGGCGTCGATGACGATGAGGTCACGCCCACTGCCACTCTGATCGGGGATCTGGGAGCCGAGTCGATCGACTTCCTGGACATCGTGTTCCGCCTTGAAAAGAACTTTGACATCAAGATCCCGCGCGGCGAACTGTTCCCCGAGAACATCGCTTCCGCGGACTCCGGCTTCGTGGCGGGCGGCAAGATCACCCCCGCAGGCATCACCGAACTCAAGACCCGCATGCCGCACGCCGACATCGACAAGTTCGCAACCGACCCCCGCGTGGAACGGATGTCGGACCTGTTCACCGTCGACATGATCTGCAAGTTCCTGGCCGCCAAGCTGGGTGTGTAGTGGGATAGGCTACCAGCCTGTCGTCTGAAATTCGTTGAGGGTTGAGCGTTGAGAGTTGAGCGAAAGAGGCACACACCTCTGGCTCCACTCTGACCCTCAACCCTCAACCCTCAACCCTCAACCCTCAACCCTCAACGATCTCCCCCCATGCGCTGGTTCTGGATCGACCGTTTTATCGAGTTCCACAGCGGCAAGTCCGCCAAGGCCGTGAAGAACGTGTCTTTGGCGGAGGAGCATCTCCACGACCACTACCCCGGCTTCCCGGTCATGCCCGGCTCACTGATGATCGAGGGCATGGCCCAGACCGGAGGGATTTTGCTGGGTGAATCGCACGGCTTTAAGCACGTGGTGATCCTCGCCAAGATCCCCAAGATGATCTTCCACAGCTGGGCTCAGCCCGGCGATCAGGTCATTTATTCCTGCGAGCTACTCGATGCCCGCGACGAAGGCGGCATGGTCAGCGCTCGCGCGACCTGTGGCGACCGCCTGATCGCGGAAGGCGAGATCGTCTTCGCCCACGTCGACAAGTCCCAAGCCGGTCCCGCCGGAGCCAACCAGAAGAACTTCGTCTTCGAACTCGGGTTGCTGGATGTGCTCGATGTCGGCAAAGCGGGTGATGGGACGTGAACTGAGTCGAGTCCCGAGGAGTTCATCCGATGAGTGGTCTCCACATTCTGTTCTGGAACATGCATCGGAAGGACTTGTCCGGGGCTCTCGCATCGATTGTTGATGAACACCAGCCAGCCGTTGTGATTCTTGCCGAATGTGGAACAACGGTGGAAACACTGCTCGATGCCGTGAACCGCGCAACAGTCAGATATCGCTTCGTTGAAATGATCGGGGATTCGAAGTTGGTCGCGTTGACCACACTGAGTTCGATTCAAATCCATTGCTTGAGAGACGAGAAACGCTATTCGTTTTGGCGAGTCAAGACGGAACATTCGGTTGTCACACTCTGTGGAGTCCATCTGCAAAGTGCCTTGAACTACGACCGTGATGAACTGAATGAATTGACACGGAGGCTGAGGCAAGATTTGGAATCAGTCGAAGTGTCCGAAAACCATAATCGATCGATATTGATCGGTGATTTCAATTTAGAACCATTTGATCGAGGACTCACCTCATCAGAAGAACTCAGTTCAGTCTCTTCGCTGCGGCTAGCGCAGCGGAGCCCGCACAGAAAGGTCGCATTCGAGACTCGCAGAGTTCTCTACAACCCCATGTGGTCACACCTGGGTGACCGACCTTCGGAACCTGCGGGCACATATTTTCATCCGTCGGGGGTAATTGGTTACGGATGGCGAATGTTCGATCAGGTACTCTTCTGCCCTTCCGTGATGGATGTGTTTCGAGATTTCGAGGTGGAAATCTTGAGAAAGGCCGGAGACAATGCCTTGGTCGACCACCGGGGGCTTCCGGATTCGACTTCGGCCTCCGATCATCTCCCCATCCGAATTCAGTTCTTCGAGAAGTCACTGCCATGACCGAACCTGCGAATGTTTTTTATGGTGATCTGTCAGTTGAGCCGTCACCGGTCGACATCCTCCACGAGCAAGCAAAAGCACTCGGCCAGGGAACAAAGAATATTCTGGAAGGGCATCTTCTGACCGACATCTCCGAGGAGAAACAAGAGATTCAAGTCCGATTCGCCGTTCGCGCCCCCACTTTGGAGTACCAGACCACACTGTTCGAGTTGCGGTATTCAATGCTCTCGCCTTATCCCTGTCAAATACTGGAGAGCCTGACTGATGTCGGTGCAAAACCATCGACGAAATGGGCAATGCCCAAGAAGCCGAAAACTCGGTCTGCGAAAGACGAGCAAGGACTCCGAACAGTAGTCAAGGACGTGCTGCGAAGCGAGAACGTTCAAAAGATCATCAAGGGACTGCTTTCGGCGGTAAGAGTCTCCTAGGCAGACCATCTCCCGCTTCGCATCCACTTTGTCACTCGTCAAACTCCATGAAAAACAAGCCCGCAGCGGACCTCTGGGGAGATCTCCCTCTTCCGGGATCAGCGAGGACTCCAGCTGACTTGTTGCGAGAGCAAGCTGAGGCGCTTGGTGCAAAGACAAAGCATGTCCTCGTGGGAAGTTTGGACACACAACTCGCGTCTTCGTCAGAAAATGTCTGCATCCGTTTCGTGGTTCGGGCTCCCGCACTTGAGTATCGAACATCGTTGTTCGAGATTGAACACACAACGGCCAGTCCCTACCCATGTGTTGTCCAAAGAACATTGGCGGCAGATAACTCAAAACAAAAGGTCAAGTTGCCCACGGCCAATTCGGAACCAGAACTCGCCAAGATCGTGAAAGGAATCCTTCAGCGTCCCGAGGTGCATCGGATCATTTCCGGTCTGCTCGAAACTTCTCGGGTTACGAATGCGCCCAATCCGCACGGGAAGGTTCAAGTCATCGAGTAAAGGTGATTGCTGGCTGGAGCCAACCAGAAGAACTTCGTCTTCGAACTGGGTCTGCTCGATGTGCTGGATGTGGGCAAGGCGGGTGACGGGACGTGAGGCCGACTAGTGCCTTG
>JAYTFV010000406.1:0-8308 GCA_043734065.1 Planctomycetota bacterium | reverse complement strand
GTGGACGTGGACCTGGCCCTCGGTGGCTCCGAAGCCCATATCGTCGGTGCTGCCGTGGATGTGACCGGCCTTGATCCCGCCGCCAGCCAGCCAGAGGGTGAAGGCGTCGACGTGGTGGTCGCGACCGATTGTGCCGCGCTCCTCGCCCATCGGCGTGCGACCGAACTCGCCGCCCCAGATCACCAGCGTGTCGTTCAGCAGCCCTCGTCGTTTGAGGTCCAGAATCAACGCCGCTGAGGCTTGATCCGTCTCTTTCGTCGTCTTCGTGAGCGTCTTGTCCAGGTCGGCCCCCTCGCCGCCGTGATGGTCCCAGTCGGTGTGATACAGCTGGGCGAACCGCACGCCGCGTTCGATCATGCGGCGAGCGAGGAGGCAGTTCATCGCGAACGAGGGCTTGCCCGGTTCGGCTCCGTAGAGGTCGAACGTCTCCTGCGTCTCGCCTTCCATTGAGATGAGTTCCGGGGCGCTCGACTGCATGCGGAACGCGGTCTCGTAAGCATGGATGCGAGTCTCGATCTCCGGGTCGTGGACCGCTTGCACCCGCTGCTGATTGAGCTGAGCGAGGGTCTCAATGAAGTCCCGCTGGGCATCCGGCGTGATCCCCGGTGGGCTGTCGAGGTGCAGGATCGGTGCTCCTTGTCCGCGAAACGGAACCCCCTGATACGTGGTCGGAATGAACCCGCTCGACCAGAGCGTGTTGCCCCCGCGCGGGCCGCGCGGACCCGATTGCAACACGACGAATCCGGGCAGGTTCTCCGACTCGCTCCCCAGTCCGTACGTGACCCACGAACCAAAACTCGGTCGACCCGGAGCCTGAAAACCCGAGTTCATGAACATCTTCGCCGGACCGTGATTGAACACATCGGTCTTCACCGCTCGCAGCCAGCTGACCTCGTCGACGATCCGCTGATGATGCGGGAGCAACGCACTCAACTCCATCCCACACT
Organism: Planctomycetota bacterium; assembly: GCA_043734065.1. GTDB lineage: Bacteria > Planctomycetota > Planctomycetia > Planctomycetales > Planctomycetaceae > TH-plancto1. The sequence goes on along the minus strand of JAYTFV010000406.1, from coordinate 7,361 downwards.
GACCGTATTTGGCGAATGTCTGCTTCGACCCGAGCAGCTTGGCATCGGGCTTGAGGAACGCAAACCGGCGGTCCTTCGTGAAGCTCTCCGGCGGAGCTTGCCCGCTGAACTTTTTGAGCTCCGGTTTGTCGCTGAACAGTTCCAATTGGCTCGGCCCGCCCGCCATGAACAAATAGATGACGTTCTTGGCTTTCGCCGGGAAATGTGGCTCGCGGGGAGCCATCGGACCGGTGGCGGCTTGGGAATCGCGGTCGAGCAGGTGGGTCAGCGCCAAAGCCCCGAAGCCCATCCCACAGGTATTGAAGAATTGCCGACGAGGGAGGGCGGACGAATGATCGAGTGGTTGCATACCTGCCTCCGAAGTGTGAATGAATCCTCATTGGAACATGCGGAGTGGAGTGGAATCAATGGCAGCGGATGCGTGAGGAACGGATTCTTTCGCGGAACTCCGGTTTCGGGCAGCGGTCGGCTAAACTGGGACACTACCGTTGCGGATTTACCCGCGCGATTCCTCATGACTGACCGATTCTCATGCCGCTCACTCCCGAAGCTCAGAATTACATTGACGTGTTCAACGCGACGGGGACGCCGCTGGAATCGGTCTCTCCCGTGGAGGCTCGGGCGCTGGTGGCCCCTCTGAAGACCAAAAAGGAGGAGGTCTCCGCGATTCGCGACATCTGGCTGGCTGGGCCGGAGAGTGAATTGGCGGCCTATGTCTACACGCCGCTGATGGCCGAGGACCGCGAGGATCTGCTCCCCGTGATCGTCTTCTTCCACGGCGGCGGCTGGGTCGTCGGGTCGCTCAAGAGCCATGATGCGATGTGCCGCCGACTCTGCAACGCGGTCGAGGCCATCGTCCTCTCCGTCGACTACCGTCTCGCCCCGGAAGCCAAGTACCCCGCAGCTGCCGAGGACTGCTACGCGGCGACGGTGTGGGCGTCGAAGTTCATTGAGAACTTCGGCGGCGATCCGAGTCGGCTGGTCGTCTGCGGCGACAGTGCAGGCGGGAATCTCGCCGCTGTGGTGGCCTTGATGGCTCGCGATCGCGGCGGGCCAGCGATTGCGGGGCAGATACTGCTGTACCCGATCACCGACCACAGCTTCGACACTAAGTCGTACAAAGAGAACGGCAGTGGGTACTTTCTGACCATGGCGACGATGAAGTGGTTCTGGAATCACTACCTCGCTTCGCCGGAACAGGGGAGCGAGCCGTACGCCTCGCCGCTGCGGGCGGAGTTAAAGGGGCTGCCCCCGGCAATCGTGCTGACGGCCCAGTACGACCCGCTGCGGGATGAGGCGAACGCCTACGCCGCGAAGCTCCAGGATGCGGGCGTGACCGTGCGGCGAATCGCCTGCATGGGGCATGTCCACGGCTTTCTGCGTCGGCTCGATGTCTTTCCAATGGCGGCGGGCGGGACGCTCAACGGGGTCGGGAAACAGCTGAGGGAGATGCTCGGCTGGCCTGCGGTCGAAGCGACGGATGCGTCACGATGACCCCCTACGAACAGAACCGGGTCGCGTGGAACTCGCTCGCCGATCAGAGCAGTCCGTTCGCCAAAGTCGCCACCGATGAGGAGTGCGCCCAGCCGCTGGTTCAGCTCGACAGCCGCGGTTGGCTGCCGGGAAGTGTGCGCGGGTTGAAGGTCCTGTGCCTGGCCGCGGGAGGCGGCTGGCAGTCGATCCTTTACGCCGCTGCGGGGGCCGACGTGACGGTGGTCGACCTGAGTCCGGCGATGCTGCGGCTGGATGCTCGCGAGGCGGAGAAACGCGGGTACGTGCTGAGGCTGATCGAAGGGTCGATGGATGATCTGTCGATGCTGGATCCCGCGAGCTTTGACATCGTGCATCAGCCGGTGAGTACGTGCTACATCCCGCGCATTGAGGCGGTCTTCTTGCAGATCGCGCGGGTGCTGAAGGATCGCGGGTTGTATATCAGCCAGCACAAGACGCCGACCTGCCTGCAAGTGGTCGACCACGATTCGCAGCATCGGTATCTACTGGGGGTCAACTACTACATCGGCGACGATCCGCTGCCCGAGGTAGCCGACATCGCCTACCGTGAGACCGGGACGCGCGAGTACCTGCACCGCTGGGAGGAACTGGTCGGCGGGCTGTGCCGGGCGGGGTTCGTGATCGAGGATCTGGTCGAGCCGAAGCGGGGCAACCCCCACGCGCAGCCGGGTCACTTCCGGCATCGCGGGATGTTCGTGGCCCCGTACGTGCGGATGAAGGCGCGGCGGATCGCCGACCGAGCCACGATCAACGGGTCCGGGCCCACGATCTGGACGCCGGGGTAGCGGTCGCTACGTTCGCCAGAACGTGGGTGAATTCCCTCGGCGCTCGCGGTGGCCGACAGACTTCCGAAGGAGTGTGGTCGTCATTCTACGCAGAATCCCCAGGGATTCTCGCCCCGAAGGGGCTGGACTCGAAAGCCCAGGGCGACAGCCCTGGGAACGCGTGGCCCCCTCCACCGTTCAAGGCCCAACGGGCCGTCACCCGCTGGCGGAGTCGAGTGACGGCCCGTTGGGACTTGAGGAATGTTTAGCGTCCGTTTTCCCCGGGCTGTCGCCCTGGGCTGTCGAGTCAGGCCCCGTTGGGGCTGAGGAGCGAGAACCTGCATACAATGGCGACCGCACTCCTTCCGAAGTCTCTGCATGCGTTCGATGCGGGTTCAGGCCCCCACGCTCTGGGGAACGTGGCGACCGGCGGTGAGACATCTGCGACGACGCCCTTGTACTCCGCGCCGCTCCCGCCACAATGAGCAGCCACGCGCCGCCCCCTTGCCCCTGACCACTCGAGCCTGACATGGCGATCTTTGAAGAGAACATCCTGTTGCCCATCGCACGCGAGGTGTTGTTCGATTTTCTGTCTCGGCCCGCGAACGTCTCCCTGATCAGCGACGCCAGCCTGGGGATGAAGTTTGTCGAAGCCCCCGAGGTCGTGACCACGGGTTCCCGGATCGTGATCCACATGATGGCGATGGGGCAGTTGCAGAAGGCGACCCATGAGATTTCGGTCTACGATCGCCCCGTGCGGGTTGTCGAGGTCCAGGTGGAAGGGCCGATGAAGAGCTGGCGTCACGAGCATCTGTTCGAGGAGGTTGACGGTCAGACGCGGATGATTGACCGGATCGAGTACACCAAGCCGGGCGGGATCGTGGGGTTGTTACTGACAGAGGCCCGCGTGACGGAGATGCTGGAGGAGAACTTCTTCCAGCGCGAGCAGAATTTGCGACGGCTGATCGCGCAGGGGAAACTGACATGAGTAGCCCCCCGCCTCGGCTTCCACGACAGTCCTCGCGCACGCCTGCGGGCGGCGATGGTTACGTCTGGCTCGGCGTGGCGTGGCTGGTCGTACTGGCCAGCGGGTTTGTCGGTCTGGTCGCCATCATGTTGCCAGCGATCCTCAATTTCAGGCTCGTGATGGGATTCGCCGTCTTTATCGGATTGAATGTCCTGGGACATTACCTGTTGGGACGCTTGGTGGCCCGGAGAATCGCCGCGACGATGACTCCTGAAGAAGAAGCAGAACAGAATGGGCGAGCCGAGCCGCATCACCCCCCGGCCACTCTTGACGCCCGCGAAGAGTCCGGGGGCTGACGCCTGGCTCGCCCATTCTGTGAGGCACGTCGGAATCGTGCCCAGCGAGGATTGGTCGCCTACAATCGCGGTCATACTCGTCGCCCGCTTCGAGACCCCCATGTCGACCGCTTCCAGTCCCACCCCGAATCACGCCCAGCCCTCTCGTCCCTGGAGGCGTTCTGGATCGTGGATGGTGCTGATCATGTTCGCGTTTGCGTTCGCGATGATCGGGCTGATGTACCTGTATTGGGAGTTGCACACCCGCCCCTTCCGACCGTTACAGATGGCCATCGGAGCACGCTTTCCGAACTCGATGCCCCGCGTGATTGGCGGCAAATACAAGGGCCATCAACCCGACAGCAAGTCCAAGCTGCGGATCATCATTGCGGTCGACTTTGATCCGACCCTGGGACTCCCCAGACCCAACGGCCAAACGGCGAGCGAGGAGGACCGCGTGACTCTCGACGAGACGATGACCCTCAGCCCTCGCATTGCTGAGGTGTACGGCTCGCTGCTCCATCTGGCCCGGCAAACGACGGACATCTCGGGCTACGAACAGATCGAGATTTATCTCGAACACCGGCGACCCGAGAGGAGCTCGCGGATTCTATACGCCATTCGTGCCAAGACAGAATGGTATGAGAAGTATCCGACCGACCCGCTGGCGAAGCCCGTTGAGGCACCGGTGGTTCCGGCAACTGGTCCGTGAGCGGAATGGCGCTAGCCACCGGTTCTGCGGGGGCGTTATCCCATGCGAAGAACCGGCGGCTAGCGCCGTGCCGCTCACAGAAACACACAACGCATCGGCTCCTCGATAGCAGGAGGTCGATGCGTTGTGGCGAGGAGGCCGGGATGGAATTCGGGAGCGCGTTACGGCTGCTCGGGTTCGGCGACGGCTGCGGGGGCCGTAGGCTTCGGCTTGGTCGTCCGGGTGCCACTGACCGGCTTGACGGGCTGGGGCGTCGCGGGACGCTGCGTGGAGGCAGGCGGAGTGGCCGACTTGCCGGTGTTGGCGATTCCCTTGGGCATCGTCGAGGTGCGGTCGAGAGAGTTGTGAATCTCCGCCCGGTCCTTGATGTCCTGGAACGTCGTCGCGACGGCCAATTGAGTCTTCTCCTCGGTCACCTGCGAATAGAGTAAGTCCCAGACTTCTTTGGGATCCTTGATCGTCTGCTCGGTGCGGCCTTCACACTTCAGGATGAAGTGCTGCTCGCCGACTTGGATGATGGGAGAGATTTCCCCCTCCTTGAGCTTAAAGGCGGCCTCTTCCAATTGGGGCATTCCCCCATGTTTCCGAATGGGAGGCATCGCCCCCCCCAGAGAGCGAGTATTGGGATCGGCAGAAAACTCGGCGGCGAAGTCCTCGAACCGTTCGGGTTCGGCCTTGCACTGGTCCCAGATTTTTGCGCCTTGGCGTCCGTTCCCGTTGAGCAGGATCATGCGGGCCTTCACACGCGGGCCATAGTCGCGTTCGAAGGCGTGCAGCATGTCGGCCTCGCTCACCTTCGACTCCGCATGCAAGCCCGCCAACTTCCGCAGGGCCAGCATCGGCCAGATCACATCGTTCTGATATTGCTGAGCCGTGACTCCGCGTTCGGCGGCCAGCATCTTGTACCACTGATCCAGCGGCAGCTTGAACTTCTCCGTGATCTCCAGGATTTCTTTTTCCACTTCGGCCGCGGTGACCTCGACCCCCTGGCGGTCACACTCCTGCTGGATCAGGAGCCGATTGATCATGTTCTCCAGAATTTCCTTGCCGTGACGGTCCACGCACTCCTTGGCCACCATGTCATACCCAATCGTCTGATTGTTGACACGTGCCAGCACCTCGGATGCGGACGAGGAGTCGAGCGTCGCCCGCCCCTTGGGAGATCCCGCAGCCGGCCGGGCGGGCTTCTCCGCTGTCTGCGAGGCCGCAGGCTCGGGACGCAGCACCTGGAACAGCACGCCCGCTCCGATGGCGACAGCGGCGGTTCCACCGAGAATCGTGCCCCACTTGCGATGAGGGCGATTGGTATTGATCGGGGTCGAGACGGAAGCTGTCTCGGAGTCCGAGTGAATCCCTTCACTCATGATGACTGCTCCTGCGGGGTCCGGACAAAGCACGGTCAGTGGTCCCCATCCCAGGGGAACGACCGCCCGAGACCGGCAGACTTCGCCGCTCTCAAACGGCGGGGTTATACGACGATTCGAAAAAACAGGTCAAGCCGTGTTTTTGGAGAACTGCTCGGCGAACGAATGCGAGACGCACTTTGTGCCGTCTCTGTACCCCGAAGGGGTTGTCCAACCAGCGCAGGGTCGCGACCCTGGGCTGTGCTGTGCAACCCCTTCGGGATGCAGAGGTCGCCTCGGCGAGGAGTGGCTGACTGCTGATGGCTGATGCTGGGAGGATCGCAGGCCAGGGCGGTGCTTGCAACATCTTCGACTCCTGCCGTCATTCGTATTCACAAACTCGACAGACCAGAAAACGCCGTTTCATCAGGCCACCCCTGGCCCTCTCCCCCACGGCGTGTCCAAGGTCAAAGCCACGTCGCTCGCGGGGGAGAGGGGGCCGGATACCGCCAGTGGGCGATTGCACCCATACGGCGGGCGGGCTACCGTGGATTCAGAGACGCGTCCAGTTCGCGATACAGCATGGCGTACCGCTCAATCATCCGGGGCACTGACAATTCGGTCTCGATCCGTTCGCGGGCGGCGGCTCCCAGGCGGGTGGCGAGGTCGCTGTCACACCACAGCTTGAGCGTGAACTGAGCGAACCCGGCACTGTCGCCGAGGTTGACCAGATAGCCGTGGGTGTCGTGCTGGATCAGCTCCTGGTTGGGAGGGATCGCGGTGGCGACGATGGGGCGACCACAGGCCATCGCCTCCATCAGGCTGTTGGACATCCCCTCGAACTCGCTGGCCAGCCAGACGACATCGGCGTGGTGCAGAAGCGAAGCCGCATCGTGGCGGTGGCCGAGGAACCGCACATGGGAGATGGCTTCGACCTCGCGAGCGTACTGTTCCAGGGAAGCACGGAGCGGGCCGTCGCCAACAATCACGAGGTACGCCCGCGGGTCGGCCTGGCGTAAGAGTTGCATCGCCCAGATCAGGTCCGTCACCCGCTTTTGGAGAGCCAGACGACCGACGAACATGGCGAGCTTCGCGTCCTCGGGAAGTGTGAGTTCCTTCAAGAACTCGGCGCGAGTCTGGCCGGGAGCGGGCGGCACCTCGACCCCGTTGGGAATCACGCGCAGCTTCGACTCGGGATATCCCAGGGGCCGGTAGAAGTCGACGACCGCCTGTGAGTTGCCGACTAAACAATCGGTGCGACTGACCAACCAGCGATCGACCCGGAGTTGCCAACTCTTCCAACTGTCGACGCAGCGTTCGGAGACGATCACTCGCGTCCGAGTGCCACGCGGGAGGGCCAGGCGGCCATAGCTGTTGGCGGCGAAGAGCCAGTTATGGAGGATGTCGGGTTGGCGTTCGCGGAGGTGCTTTCGCAGTCGGAAGAACGCGAGTGGGTCAAACTGGAACTTCTTGCCGAGGAGGGTCACGGGGATCCCGGCGTCACGGAGTAAAGACTCATACGGCCCGCCGCCGGTGAGGCAGGTGACATGCACATCGAACTCATCGCGAGGCAGTCCGGTGGCGAGCAGTACGAGTTGCTTCTCGGCACCGGATTGGACGAGAGTCGGGATGAGGAGTTCGAGTTGGATCACGCGCGGGCTCGGTGGTGTGACGTGTATCGGGTCGGGCGACATGGGACGGCGAGGCTCCAGCCGAGCCGCTACAGCC
>JAYTFV010000405.1:0-5491 GCA_043734065.1 Planctomycetota bacterium | reverse complement strand
GTGGACTCACGAGCCAGCGGACGGCATGATCGGACGCTGGCTCATTGCGTTTGAGCGCTCGACGCGGGGTTGTGGCTCGCGAGTATTTCCCGCCGGAGGGGACGGGCAGGATTGCCCATCCTACGAGACACTATGCCCGCCATCTCCATCGACACTGTCTCCCACCGCTATGGCGATCGTGTCGCTCTGGATGATCTCTCATTCGCGGTGCAGCCCGGGGAGGTGTTCGGCCTGCTCGGCCCCAACGGCGGTGGGAAGACGACACTGTTCAAGCTGCTCTCGACGCTGATGCCGGTGCAATCGGGCGAGCTGTCGGTGGCGGGGTTTGATGTCCGCTCTCAGCCGGATGAGGTACGGCGTTCGATCGGCGTCACCTTTCAGTCGCCTAGTGTCGATGTGAAGCTGACCGTGCGGGAGAACATCGTGTACCAGGGTCGGCTCTACGGCCTGTCCGGAGCGGTACTGCGCGAGCGCGTGGCCACTCAGATGGAGCGGTTTCAGATCGCGGACCGGGCGAACGACCTGGTGCAGACGCTCTCGGGCGGACTGAAGCGGCGGGTCGAGATTGCCAAGAGTCTGCTGCATGAGCCGCGCGTGCTGCTGCTGGATGAGCCGAGTACCGGCCTCGATCCGGGGGCGCGGTTTGACTTGTGGCGGGCCTTGCAAAGCTTGCGGGCGGAGTCGCGCGTGACGGTGCTGGTGACGACGCACCTGATGGAAGAGGCCGAGAAGTGCGACCGCCTGGCGATCCTCGATCGCGGGAAGCTGGCAGCCATCGGGACTCCCGATGAGTTGCGGTCGAGCATCGGCGGCGACTGCATTATGATCCAGGCGTACGACGCCGAGCGGGCGTCGAGTCTCCACGAGCAGATCATCCGCACGCTGCACCTCACGCCGCAACTGTTCGAGACGCAACTCCGCATCGAAGCGCCCGAGGGAGCCAAGCTGGTTCACACGCTGACGAGCGAGTTCTCGGGCGAGATTCGGTCGATCACGCTCGGCAAGCCGACGCTGGAAGATGTGTTCATCCGGGCCACGGGGCACCGGTTCTGGGAGGAGAAGTAGGGACGTAGCCCGGACCCCCAGGTCCGGGCGTATGCACGGCAACGCACTTGTTCACACTGGGGGCTTGGCTTCCTACTGAAAACTGAGAACTGACGACTGAAAACTCACCCAGTGTGAAACAGTCCGTTGCCGTGGGGCGTATGGAATGGCCCTTGACATTGAATTGACCTTCCCGTGAATCTTTCTCGCCCGGACCTAGGGGTCCAGGCTATCGGTCCGAACCTCATGACCTCCATCCCGCATCCCGGTTTCTACGGCTCGTACGTCCTCCCGATCGCGACGCTGGTCGAGCGAGAGTTCGTGCGGTTCTTTCGTCAGCGGTCGCGCGTCGTCGGGGCTCTCGCCCAGACGGTGATCTTCTGGGTGCTGTTCGGCGCGGGGCTGCGGGGTTCGTTCCATATGACATCTTCCACGGGCGGGAGCGTGTCGTTTCAGGAGTATTTCCTTCCGGGGGCGGCGCTGATGATTGTGCTGTTCACGTCGATCTTCTCGTCGATCTCGGTGATTCAGGACCGCAACGATGGGTTCCTGCAAGGGGTGCTGGCCTCGCCGGTGCCGAGGCTCTCGTTGGTCCTCGGCAAGCTCTGCGGAGGGGCACTGCTCGCCCTGTCGCAGGCATTGCTGTTCCTGTGGTCAGCCCCACTACTCCAGTACGTTGGACTGGCTCCGGAGATGTCGCTGGGGTTCTCGCTGGCTCAGTCGCTGGCGATGACCGGGGTGTTGTTTCTCACGGGACTCGGGATGGCCGGATTGGGATTTCTGTTCGCGTGGAAGATCGATTCGGTGCAGGGGTTCCACGGGGTCATGAGCGTGTTACTGATGCCGATGTGGCTGCTCTCGGGAGCGTTCTTTCCGCCCAACGGCAGCCGCTGGCTGAGCTGGGTCGTGGCGGTCAATCCGCTGTCGTATGGGTTGGCAGCGCTGCGGCATGTGATTGGTCAGGGGACCACCGGGTTGCCCTCACTGCCAGTGAGTCTGGCAGTCAGCGGGGGCTTCGCGGCGGTGTGCGTCGCGCTCGGGGTGTGGATGACGCGGCGACCGACGGCGTGATTCCAACGAAGCGATTCATCATTCCTCGCCTCTCTTCGCTGGTTGCCAGAATGAAATGATCCAGTGGGCAAGCCGAGAAAAATCACTCGGTGGCAATTCTTTCTTTTCACCATTGAGCCATCCTACGATGCGTCGGTACATCCGTTCTTCTCCCTCTTTGCCGAGGTGAGGACCAACATAGAAGCGATCGACGATCCCGTTCTTCATGAACAGCCATATGGGAGAGCCGTAGATGTCTCTGTCGACATCAATCCCACGGCACCACGTCTGATGCTCACCAACGTCTGAGTACAGGCGGACTGCCATCAATACCTGACCTTGCAACCTTGCACAAAGCCTGGCAGCCACCTCAACAGTCATTAGGTCTGGCTGGCTCCACACTGCACTCGACAGTACCACCCATTTCCCACTGAATAGTTCGGTCTCCAGTGCCGCTGGGTGGGCGGGCAGCACAGCCAGCGGATGCTCACTGCTTGATAGTCCGGCGTCTCGAAGTATTTGCAACAACCACGCGGGAAGTGAATCTTCAGTCATGATCCTGACCTCGATAAAGTGCTGGTGGCTGAACTTTCACTAAGGAGCCGTCAAACAATAGATTGCCGTTTCGGTCAGCAACGACATATTGAGTTTGATCGAATGAAAAGAATGTGTCCACAGATTTCGCAGATTGGCACAGATTGAAAGCTCTTGAAAATCTGTGCCAATCTGTGGACCCTTTCCGGACTCTCACGAGTCTGGCGGACATGCACACGGCCCGGCCTTGGCCGCGCACGTATCGGTGACTTCTCGATTTACGACTACTTTCTCGCGTTTCCCAAGCGAGAACCCCAATCATCATCGACCTCACTGACATCCCTACCGGGATGCGAAGCCACATGCCCAAGAGCCCTCATGAGACTGTGAAAACTCTCGCCGATTCCCATTCGCACCCTACACGGGTGGCATTTCCCTAACCCGTGTGCGAATATCGTTGGGTCGGTCGAACGTCTCTTTCATTCCTCGACCTCTCTTCGTTCCCCTGTCTGGCGGAATCCCATGATCTGCATCACTGTGGCCCCGACTTCGCGGACCTTGGCCAAGGTCGACATCCTCAATGCCTGCCGGTATGCCGACGTGGTGGAGTTAGCCCTCGACCACCTCATTAAAGAGCCGGATGTCAAAGACTTGATCACTGGGTTCGATAAGCCGATCCTAGTGTCGTGCCGCCGCAAACAGGACGGTGGCAAGTTCGATGGCACAGAGCAGGAGCGGATGGCCCTCCTGCGGCAGGCGATCGTCGCCGGTCCGGCCTACATCGAACTCGACCTCGACACCGCTCCGAAGATCCCCCGCTACGGCAAGACCCAGCGGGTCATCAGCTTCACCCGCATGGACCATCCGGAGACCGACATCGATTCGATCTTCGACGAGGCCGCCAACGCGCATGCCGACATCGTGAAGTTCACGTGGCCGACGCCGACGATCGATGATGCGTGGCCGCTGCTGGTCGCAGTGAGCCAGAAGCGACGGCTGCCGATCGTGGGGATGGGGCTGGGGCGGGCGGATCTGACGTTCTCGCTGCTGGGGCAGAAGTACGGGTCGCCGTGGATCTATGCGGCTCTGGAGCAGGGGCTCGAAGCGTTCCCCGGTCAAGCCACGGTGTTCGAACTCGACGAGACGTACGCCTGCCGCGAGATCGACAAGTCGACGGTATTCATCGCCATCGCCGGGTTTGGCGAGGCGCAGTCAATCACCACCCGCATCCTCAACGCCGCGTTCAAGCAGATCGGCGTCAACGTGCGATGCCTGCCGATTGAACTGGGCGATGTGACGATGCTCAAGAAGATGTTGGATGTCCTGAAGATCAAGGCGATCCTCGTGAGCGAAGGGAACGGGCAGAAGCTGTTGCCGCTGGCCGAGCATATCGACAAGCACGATGCCCAGAGCGAGTACATCGATCTGCTGTTGCGGCGCGATGATGGCTGGCACGGTTACAACACACTCTGGCGGAGCGGCCTGCGGGCCTTGGAGGGATCGGTCGCGGGGGGTGAGGGGAAGCGACCGCTGGACCGCCTGAATGTCATGGTCCTGGGCAACGGGGGGATGGCCCAGTCGATGGTCTACGGCGTCACGCAGCGGAAAGGCATGGTCAGCATCTGCGGCCCGAAGGACAAGGAATCGCAGAAGATCGCCACCGCCAACGGCTGCCGCATGGTGCCGTTCGCCCAACTCTACGACACGCTGGCCGATGTGATCGTGATCGCTGATCGCAATCTGGTCAGTGGCCAGAACCAGGGGAACGTGAACCCCTCGCTGTTCCGGGCCAACCACGCGGTGCTGGATGTCTCCGACCCCCCGCGCGAACACCCGCTGTTCGTCGAGGCCCGCGAGCGCGGCTGCCGGGTCATTGAGCCGCAGGCGGTGTACGTCGACCAGATCAACGCACAGTTCAAGGCGATCACCGGGAAGGATCTGCCGCCGGAGGCGTTTGCCAAGGGGCTGGCGGAGGCGTGATGTCATAGCGCGCAGCACAGCCGCAACCGAAGGAGAAAGAGGTCAGCGATCAGGCGTCTGCCAGAAGGCTCATCGAGCGATGACGCTGTCCCCCGAAGGGGTTGTAGGTGATAGCTCAGGGTCGGCGACCGAAGGGAGTCTACCCTGGGTCGATGGCTGCCGGAGAACGAACCCTGAAGGGGTTCTACACCGCCCGCCGAGAGGCTACTCTGGCGGGCGAGGGCGAGGAGTTTCTCGCGGGTGTCTTTGATGTGGCGGTGCATCGAGGACTCCGGGTGCGTGAGGGCACAGGGATGGACCAATGTTGCGCGGGATATTTAGCAGCCTGCTCATGAGACCAGTTCGTCTACAGCGGAACTTTCCTGGCCGCAGGCATGGCCTCGATGACGATCTTCGTGTGTGTTTTTCCAACTCGCTGGATCGTCACTCCCGAAATTCCGATGGGCGGCAGCCCCACAGTTTGACAGACCATTTCGGGGTGCAGACAGAATATCTGGATTAGACGCCGACACGACTCCGAGGGGTGCCGGACTCCCTGCTCCCAGCTTTGAACAGTCTTGGCTGAGACATTGAGGACGCGGGCAAAGACGGCTTGAGACATCATCGCTCGCTCTCTCAGCCGAACGATGGTCTGGCGGTCGATCTCCGGCGGTGCCTCGGGAAGTGTGGTCGTGCGGAGTGTCATTTCGCCCCGGACATGGGCGATGGCTGCCTGCAATCCCGTTTGCAGGCGTTCAAACAACGGAGGGCGAGTTTTTGCGGACATCGGAATCACGGCTTTCGACGTTTGGGAATGGCTGGTTGTGCCTGTCGCTTCAACTCTTCGGCCAATCGGGCCAGCGAGGCTTTCTCGGAAGCGGTCAGATCGTCTTTCTCGTCTTTG
>JAYTFV010000404.1:0-4576 GCA_043734065.1 Planctomycetota bacterium | reverse complement strand
TGGCCCGCATCCACAAACGCAAAAAAGACCCCAGCCACCCCGAGCTCCTCGCAACCCCAATGCGGCTCACGTTTACGGGCTAACTTGATGCGTATGGGTCCCAATATCAGTAATCCGACGCGTGAGCGAGGGAGGCCGCTAAGAAGCGTCCGGCACCGGGTTGAATGACCGGAGCGTCTTCGGGAGGTCGAACTCTCGCAGCACAACGAGAGACGCACGCCCTCGCTGACGCGTCGGGTTACTGACGGAGTACTGCCTCTGGGCGAATGCGCCCGTCGGGAGGGCGAGGCTCCTGCCGAGCCGCTGACGGACTCCTCGTGCCTTGTCAGGACTCAGAAACGGGGTTGGAGTTCAGGCTTGAGCCTGCTCCGGAGCAGCCTCAAGGCTGGACTCCAACTCTCAAATCATGCGTGAGGACTCCTACCCGGCCTCGTGAGCCTCGAACGTCGTCTGGCGTTGGTGCTCGGCCAGCTTCAGCTTCTGGCGGGCCTCTTCGTAAAGGACTTGCTGCGACCTCAGAGGATCGGGGCCGGGCTTGCCTCGCTTGTACTGGCCATTGGCATTCAGCTTCCGCAGCTTGGTGGTGTCGACAAAATAGGTGTCGAGGATATGAATCAACCGATCACGGCACTTGGGGTCTTCGACCGGGATGAGTAACTCGACGCGGCGGTCGAGGTTGCGGGGCATCCAGTCGGCGCTGGAGATAAAGACCCGTTCGTCGCCACCGTGCAGAAAGAACATGATGCGCGCGTGTTCGAGAAAGCGGTCGACAATGCTGACGACCTCGATCTTCTCGCTCATCCCCTTGACTCCCGGTCGCAGGCAGCAGATGCCCCGGATGTTGAGCTTGATCTCGACCCCGGCCTGCGATGCCTCGTAGAGGGCGTCGATCAGCTCGGGATCCACCAGCGAGTTGACCTTGGCCACGATGCGGGCCTTGCGTTTCTCTTCTTTCGCCAGCGTGGTCTCGGCGCGGATCATCTCCAGCAACTTCTCCCGCATGCCCAATGGGGCCGAGGAGATCTCGCGATAGCCGTGCGGTTGGGAGTAGCCGGTGATCGAGTTGAAGAACGTGATCGCATCGGCTCCCAGGTCGACGTTGCTCGTCAGCAGGCTGGCGTCGCTGTAAATTTTGGAGGTGATCTCGTTGTAGTTACCGGTGCCGAAGTGGACGTAGCGCTGAATCCCCTGTGGTTCTCGGCGGACGATGATGCACACTTTCGAGTGCGTCTTGAGCCCCTTGACGCCGTAGATCACCTGCGCCCCGGCCTGTTCGAGTTGCTGGGCCCATTCGATGTTGCGGGCTTCATCGAAGCGGGCTTTGAGTTCGACGACCACGGTGACGTGCTTGCCACGGCTGGCGGCTTTCAGCAGGGCCGCGACGATCGGGCTGTTGCGGCTGGTGCGGTAGAGGGTCTGCTTGATCGCTAGGACATCGGGGTCTTCGGCGGCCTCTTGAATCATCTGCACGACGGGGTCGAAGCTCTCGTAGGGGTGGTACAGCAGCACGTCCTGCGTGGCGATGACATCGAAGATTTTCGTGCCGGGCGGGAACTCCGGCGAGGCCAGCGGCGGCCAGCTTTCGTACTTCAGAGTGTCAAACCCCGGACGCTCGCTGAGACGCATGAAGGCCGACAAATCGAGCGGAGAGGGCAGGGTGTAGACCCCATCGTGTTCCACATCAAGCGCCTCGCGCAGGAAGGCCAGCATCTCCGGGCTGGCCTGTTCGAGGATCTCCAGCCGCACACAGTGGCTCGACCGGCGCTCTTCGAGAACCTGCTTCATCTCCGCCAGGAAGTCGGCGGCATTGTCCTCTTCGACAGAGACATCCGCGCTGCGCGTGATCCGAAACGGGATGCACTCCAGCACCGCATTCCCCACGAAGAACTGCTCGACGTTTTGAGCCACCGCATCTTCCAGCAGCACGTAGCCATACCCCGATTCCGTGGGGAGCGTGATGAACCGCGACAGCGTCCACCCCAGCGGGATCACGGCAAATCGAGAGACCTTGTCCGGGTCGTCTGGGCGATATTGTAGTCGCACGCAGACGTTCAGCATCTGATTCACCAGCAGCGGGAACTTCTCGCCCGCGGTCACTGCCATCGGGGTCAGGACCGAAAACAACTCGTCCTCGAACACCTGCTTCAGCACCCGCTTCTGACCGGCATTGAGTTCGCTGGGCCTGAGTCTGCGTATCCCCGCTGCGGAGAGGGCGGGTTCCAGCTCCTCCCGATATAGCCGGTACTGGTCGTCGGTCATTTGCCGGACGCGGCGGCGGATCGCAGCCAGTTGTTGCAAGGGTTGCATGCCGGACGGGTCGGCGATGGTGACGCCTTCGCTGGCCAGGGTTTGCAGGCTGCCGACGCGGACACGGAAGAACTCGTCCAGGTTGGACGCCGTGATCGACAGGAACTTGAGCCGCTCCAGCAGAGGGATGTGCGAGTCGGCCGCCTCATCCAGGACGCGCTGGTTGAACTCCAGCCAACTGAGTTCGCGGTTGAAGTATCTGGCGGTGATCCGAGCCATGGGAGGTTGCAGGAAGGAATTCGAAATTCGAAATTCGAAGCACGAATTTCGAACGGGGAGGGGCGGAGATTCTCCGTGAGGGAGTTGTGAGCAGTTCATCATCTTCAGCCCCCTCAGGCCTGAACAGTCACGGGGGGGGAAATCTGCGAATCTTCATAATCGAGAAGGGAGGGGGAGGAGGGGAGGATCGGCGAGGGGGCTGCCTTGGCGGAGGAGAGTCAGAGTGGTCATAGACGCCCCTCCACGCGAAAAGCCCTGGGGTTGCAACCCCAGGGCTTTGGCGAAACGCATTATTCAGTGGCGTCACGACATTCAATGGCAACTCTACGCCGTCTGACGCCGCCGTTCGAACGACAGAATCTCCGGAGCCTCCTGGTGGCGGATGCCTTCGATCAGGGCTTCGAAGACCTGCAAGTCGAGGGCTGAGGAGTGCTCATCGTGCGGGTGGAACTGGACGCCCAGGCACCACCAGTTGTCTTCGATCGACTCGTACGCCTCGACGACGCCGTCCATCGCGGTGGCGGACACTCGCATATTCGGGGCCACTTGATCGACCGCCATATGGTGGTCGCTGTTGACGCGGATTTCGCCGGGACCGTAGATCTGGTCCATCTTGGTGCCGGGCACAATCTCGATCACATGTCGCAGGCACGGCTCGACCACATCGCGGTGATTCAGCGGCTTCAGCACATCTTCCGGAACGTGCTGGAACAGTGTCCCGCCGCAGATCGCGTTCATCGTCAGCATGCCCGTCCCGATGGCCAACACCGGAATCTTCATTTCATAGCACAGCTTGGCCAGCCGGCGGTCGAAGTCCTCGCGGCGGATGGGCATCGGGCGGGTCGAGGGATGCTTGTCGAACCCGAGACGCACGGGGTCGAGGTCGAGCTTGCAACTCCCCAACACCACGCCATCGAGCAGGGAGAGCACCTGCCGCATATCATCCTCATCGGACATCGGCGGCAACAGCAGGGGATTCCCTCCCGCAGCCGAGACGCTGTCGAAGTAACCGGCATGCACCCAGGAGAAGGGGTAGCCGTCCTTCTTGGTCGCTGGGCGGAAGTCGGTGTTGATGCCGATGACGGGTTTTTGAGACTTCATGCACACATCCTTGTGGGGAGGATAGAACACCGGGCGACTGGCCGGTCAGATCGAGGCAACGGGGTGAGGACAGGCTGTGAAATGCTCGAAACGGGATGCTCGAAAGTCGAACAGACCCGAAACGCTCAGAAGGTGACGCACGCAAATCGCGAGTTCGCCAACGAGGGCCA
Source organism: Planctomycetota bacterium (assembly GCA_043734065.1). Lineage (GTDB taxonomy): Bacteria > Planctomycetota > Planctomycetia > Planctomycetales > Planctomycetaceae > TH-plancto1. The sequence continues at coordinate 779 of JAYTFV010000404.1, read as the reverse complement.
AGCACGGGCCACAAAAGCGGCCACAAAAGCGGCCACAAAAGCGGCCACAGAGTCCGAGAGTAGGACTCGTGCAGAGGTGGCTACGGCAGCCGGAGAGGGAAACCAATCCATGAATTCTCCCGATCCCGATCCTTCGGGGTCGTGTGTCTCAATTGACCGTGGACAAACCACGGTCTCGTCGCCACTTCGCCCGCCACGTTCCACGCAGCGGGCACAAGTTCTCGATGGGGGACAGGTTAATGGCAGAAGTGGCCGGTGTAAAGAATTAGCTCGATTTAGTATGAAAATCGACTCAAGTTTGGCTTTAGAACACAGGATGTTGTGGTCGGTGAACGGGATTACAGTGCGATTGACACACACTGTGGGTAGGAGATTCAGAAAAATAAGCCGCGAAATACTCCAACACACAAATCCGCGTCAACGTAGTGATCCACTGGGCATGGTTGTCCGTTCGTCCTGCATTCCCAGGAGATTCCCCATGCATGACTCGTTTCGAAACCGTCGACCCCGGCCTCAGCCCACGGGTGTCATCGCTGGCTGTTCGCGATGGATGCAGCGACATTGGAAGCGACTGCTGATGGTCGCTGTGGTCGTGATGCTGGGCGGAAAGCTATCCCGGGCGTGGTGGTATCGTGTGACGCCCGAGCAGGTGGCGCTGGGGCGGAAGTTGTTCGAGCACCACTGGACCGCCGGAGATTCCCTGGCCGGAAAGGGGGATGGCCTCGGCCCCGTGTTTAATGCCAAGTCGTGTGCGGAATGCCACCATCAGGGCGGAGCTG
>JAYTFV010000403.1:0-6437 GCA_043734065.1 Planctomycetota bacterium | reverse complement strand
GTGAGTCCCTCGCGGGCGAGTTCGGCGAGTACGCGGAGGTTCTGTTCGGCGAGTTCGCGGGCCGATTCCAGGTCGCCAGCCGAGATCATGGCCATGCCGGATGCCGTCTGCCCGGCGGGCACATAGACCGGAATCCCATGATGCCGCAAGATCGAGACCATGGCCCAGCCGAGTTCCGGGTCGTGGAAGTTGGCGAAGTGGTCGACGAAGTACACCACCGGACGTGGATCGCTGTTGAGTAGTTCGCGACGAGAGAGGTCAGGCTGGGCCTGCCGTAGAAATGTCCGCCGCGCAAACGGGGGGAGTCGGCGACGGCGGGCCACGTGCAGAATCTTCTCGACCAGCCAGCGCCCGGTGCGACTGCTCAGCACCCAGTTCGCCAAGGGGGCGATCGAGCAGCCCAGCGCTCCAAATGAGTGCGCCCGGGCCAGGATCCAATCGGCCCGATTGAGTCCGTTCTCGGCGACATACGCCGCGCGGGCCTCGATCATCAGATGCGGGATGTCGACGTTGGCCGGGCATTCCAGTTCGCACTGCTTGCAGTTGAAGCACAGCTTGGTCAGCCGCTTGACCCCCTCGGACGAGAGGTCGCGGGCCGAGAGTCCCCCCGTGGTCACGTTACGAATCACGTTCGCCTTGGAGCGCGGGCTGGCCTCCTCGATCTGATCGAGCCGGAAGAACGGGCACATCCGCAGATCGGCGTCCTGGGTCCGGCAAGTGCCACAGCCGTTGCAGCGCGACGCGGCCTCGGACAATTCGGTCTGTGACCACTGGAGTTGCAGCGGGATGACATCGGGAGTCGTTATCGCCGGAACCGTGTCAGGCGAACTGGTCGACTCAGCCATGATGCGGAGGTGCCGGATCGTCAGTTGCGGATCGTCACAGATAATCTTGCCGGGGTTCATCAGGTGTCGCGGGTCGAAGATGCCCTTCACATCCTGAAAGACGCGGTACAGCGGGCCGTACTGGCTGCGAAGGAAGGCGGTGCGGGAGAGCCCGTCGCCGTGTTCACCGCTGATCGTGCCGCCGAACGAGAAGACCACTTCGTAGAGTTCGCGGGCTAGGGCCTCGAGTTGAGGCGCGTCCTTCTGTGTCGGGAAGGGCACAATCGGACGCAGGTGGATCTGCCCCGAGGCGGCGTGCGCATACAGCGAGGCGGTGACCTCGTGCTTCTGTAGCACCTTCTGAGCCTTCAGCAGAAAGTCGCGCAGCGTCTGCGGCGGGATGGCCAGGCCCTCAATGATCGGGAGTGGTCGCGATTGACCCTTCAAGCGGGTCAACAACGGCACGACCCGCGCGGGCAACGACCACAGGAACTCGACCCCGGCCTCATCGAACGCTTGCTGCCCGACCAGCATCGACGAGTCATTGTGTTGTGCGATCTCGACAATCGCCCGCAAGCGGTCCTTGACCTGCCGCTCCGTGAACCCGATTTGCTCGACCAGGAGCGCGGCCTCAGCCGCTTTCGGAATCATCGCCGCGAAGCGAGGATCGGCATCGCGGGCCAGCGATAGCAGTCGACGATCGAGCAGGTCGCAGGCACTCGGCTGTTGATCGGCGATGGCGTGGACCACACGGATCGCGGCTTCGAGCTGGCCGAACAGTAGCAGCGCGACGCCGCGATGAGCGGGAAGTGGGGAGGTGTGTAGCGTGGCCTCGGTGAAGATGCCGAGCGTGCCTTCGCTGCCGACGAGCAGTCGCGGCAGGTTGAGGTCATCGCGCGATAGCACACTCCGCAGCGAATACCCCGCGCAGTTGCGGAGCAGCGGAGGCTGGCGTTCGCGGATCAGGACTTCGTTGTCGCGCAGCAGGCGGGTGAGACGCGAGACGATGCTGCGTTTGGCCTCGACCGACTCTCCCGGTCGCATGAGGGCTGGGTCGATGTCGGGGAAGAGTTTGGTGAGCGGCTCGCGCTTGGCCTCGAACCATGCGCCGCCCGCGAGGACCACTTCGATGCTTCGCACATAGTCTCGCATCGAACCGACCCGCACGGCGTGGGATCCGGCAGCATCAACTCCCAGCATGCCGCCGACCGTGGTCACCGAGGTCGAGGAGGGATCGGGCGGCAAGTAGCGACCGACCTCGCGCAGCTTCTTGTTGAGGGTGTCGCGGACGACGCCGGCCTGGACGCGGACCGCGTTGTCGGTGATCTCCTGGATCGCGGTGAAGTGCCGCGAGAGGTCGACGATGATTCCCTCGCCCAGTGCGCCGCCGGTGACGTTGGTTCCGGCCCCACGGGCGATCAGCGGGATGGAGTACTCCGCACAATACTTGCTGAGGGCCACGACATCTTCGCGGTGCCGGGGGTAGGCGACTCCCAGCGGAATGACCTCGTACAGGCTCGCATCACTGGCGTACATGGCCCGCGTCAATGGGTCAAACCGCAGGTCTCCGGTGAAGGATCCCGTCAGGTCTTCGACGATGCGTTGCGGGTCGGGCAAGGGAGTGGTGAGTGGTGAGTGGTGAGTGGTGAGTGGTGAGTGGTGAGTGGTGAGTGGTGAGTGGTGAGTGGTAGGCTGAACTTCACTGACAACTGACAACTTCCACCACAGGCGGCTCACTCCTTCAGCTTCGCCTGCATGCGGAGTTCTTCCTGGCGATAGCGCTCGCCCAGTTCGTGATCGTACGCCACACGGCCCGTCAGGTCGACCTTGCCGTGTCGCGCCCGGCAGCGATAGCAGACCAACACATCACTCATCACCTGATACAACACCATGTCCAGCAGAGCCAGCACCATCAAAATCCCAATCGCCCACACCGGATGGTAGTAATACATGGCGATGCTGCTGCTAATGGCTCCGATCGCCACAAACAGCAGCCCCAGACTCGGTGGAAAATCCTTCTGCCTCCACAGATCCAGCGTGCCGCAGACCAGACAATGGTTCGGAGCCTCGCCCGTCATGTCATTCGCAGCGAGCGGCTTCTTCCACCCGCACAGGCATCGAAGCTCGCCGCCCCCGTCCTGAAGTTCCAGCGAGTGTTGCGACTGGCCGCATTGGGGGCATCGAAAAGTGACGTACATCGTGTGTCCTGCCCCTGTAGCCACGCTCGCCAGAGCGTGGGAGGACGTGGATGGAGGTCCACACCGGTGTCGCTGGTCTTGTGCCACAACGCCCACGTTCTGGCGAACGTGGCTACCCCGGAATTCCTCCCGATCCTATCAGAACGGGCAATGCAAATCGCGAGAAAGCAGCGCCGCCGTCGCCTCGCCCAGAAAAATGAGAATATCGATGGCATATAACACGCCGGTGGCCGACTGCGTGTTCCGATACTTGAGAATCCGGAACACCATCCCCACCAGGATCAGCGGCCCGATCAACCCCGCCCACCGCAGCGCCAGCCAGACCGACTGCGTGGATGCTTCCAGCGGCGGTGCCCAGAGAAACACCGCCCCCGCCAGCACGATCCGCAACACCACCGCCGCGAAGAGTAGAGCGTTAAGCTGTTGCAGCGGGGCCAGCGGCATGCCCGTCGCGGTCAGATACCAGTGCCCCAGCAACATCGTCGAGATCGCGCCGCCGATGATCCACCCGCCAGAGAGTTCAGCAAGCAGATCGAATCCTACCGGCACGGTTGCGGCCCGGCCCCACGTCGCAAAGATCAGCGCCACAGCTGACATCAGGCATACACTCATCGCGTAGCGCACGCCCGCTGAGCGACGCTCCAGCGTCCACATCACGGAGCCCAGGAACGACGCGAGGGCCGCTCCAATGGTCAGCGCATAAAGCCCAGTGGTTGCAACCACTGGGCTTTCGAGTTGCGAAAGCGTCAGTGTCGTCAACACGCCCAGCCCCAGCGTCACCAGCATCTGAATCCGAAAGAACCCCGACGTGACCTCCCGCCGGGGCATGACGCACCACGTCAGGCTCATTCCGAAGATCATCCGCAGGGCAAATTGGGGAATCATGCGGCGGATGATACGCACCACACCCCCGAAACGCAGCCATCCGCGTCCTGCTTCTCAGGTGTGGTGAAACCTCCAGAAATCAGAATCCAACGTCAAAGTACCTGGGCGTTGATCTCTGCTCCTCGCGGACCGTCTGGCAGCTCTGTGCTGTCCGCGCGATGTGGACACCCGCCTCGGTCCACCTTTCTTTCGTCGCCCTCGTTCGGCAGAATGCGGCCCCCTTGGGAAACCGTTGAGGGTTGAGCGTTGAGCGTTGAGCGTTGAGCGTTGAGCGTTGAGCGTTGAGCGTTGAGCGTTGAGCGTTGAGCGTTTCAGAACGCAATCGCTCCTCCCCTCCTCCCCTCCGAATCGCTCAACCCTCAACCCTCAACCCTCAACCCTCAACCCTCCCTCCCATGTCCGACCGCCTCTCCATCCTCAACCCCGCCCAGCGTGATGCCGTCACGACGCTGTCGGGGCCGCTACTGGTCTTGGCCGGGGCGGGGACGGGGAAGACGCGGGTGATCACTTACCGGATGGCGGAGCTGATCCGCAGTGGAGTTCGCCCCGAGCGGATTCTGTCGGTGACGTTCACGAACAAGGCTGCCAAGGAGATGCTGGAGCGGACGCGGCATCTGCTGGGGGGCGGCGGCAGTTATCGGCAGCGTCCGTGGATCTCCACGTTTCACTCGTTGTGCGTCGATGTCCTGCGTACCGACATTGAGGTTCTCGGATATCCCTCCAAGTTTACGATCCTCGATCGCGGGGACCAGGAGTCGGTCGCCCGCTCGATCCTCCGCGACATCCGCGTGGCTGAGTCCTCCATCAAGCCCAGCGAACTCCTCAACATCATCGGCAAGTGGAAGTCGGTCGGCATCCGTCCCGATCGCGCGGGCGACGCCGCGGAGGACGACAAGGAGTTCCTCGCGGTCTCAGCCTATCGCCGCTATCAGGCCCGTTTGAAATCCACCGGCGGTGTCGACTTTGATGATTTGCTACTGCTCACGAACGAGTTGTTTAACAACCACCCCGAGATATTAAAGCGGCACCAGGACCGCTTCGACCATGTCCAGGTCGACGAGTACCAGGACACCAACGGCACGCAGTTTGAACTGATCGAAGCCCTGGTCCAGGAGCATAAGAACATCTGCGTGGTCGGCGACGATGACCAGTCGATCTACGGCTGGCGCGGAGCTGAGGTGCGGCACATCCTGGGATTTGCGAACTATTTCCCGGGGGCCAAGACCGTCCGCCTGGAAGAGAACTACCGCTGCACCGATCAGATCCTCAACGTGGCCAATTCACTCGTCCGCCATAATCGCGTACGACACGAGAAGCAGCTCATCGCTACGAAGACATCGGCCAACGAGGTCCGCTTTATCGAGTACGAAGACGAGCAGCAGGAGGCGGAAATGCTGGTGCGGGAGATTCGGTTCCTGATCCAGCAGAAGGGGGTTCCGGCCCGCGACCTCTGCATCCTGTTCCGCACCAATGAACAACCTCGCATCTTCGAACAGGAGCTGCGGCGGGCGGCGATCCCGTATTTATTAATGGGCAGCCAGTCCTTTTATGACCGCAAGGAGATTAAGGACATTCTGGCGTATCTGCGAGTCCTCTCCAGCCCCAAGGACGAGTCGGCATTATTGCGCATCATTAACACCCCGCCGCGCGGGATCGGCGAGGCCAGTGTGGAGAAGGTGCTCGGCCGTGCCGTGAAATCGGGGCGACCCTTCTTTGATCTCGTCCCCGAAGCGGTGCAGGACGGCGAGATCACTATCAAGGCGGGAAACGCCATGCAGACATTCCAGGCACAACTCGCCCGGTTCCGCGACCGGTTCGAGGAACACCCGCAAGCCATGGCGACGCTCTGCCGCGAACTCATCGACGCGGTGAAATATAATGACGAGATCGAGCGGCAATATAAAGAGCCGCACCAGCAACTCGCCCGCCAGGCGACGATCGACGAGTTTATTAACTCGATCTCGCAGTACGTGGAGAAGACGCCGAAGCCCGACCTCTCCGGCTACTTGGCGACCGTGGCCCTCGAAGGCCGCGAAGAGGAGCCGGACAAAACGAAACAGTCCCTCGAAGACGCTGTGAAGCTCATGACGCTGCACAGTGCGAAGGGCCTGGAGTTCCCCCGCGTCTACATGGTCGGCATGGAGGAAGGCATCCTGCCGCACAAGCGGTCGGTGGATGGCACGGAAGACAACATCGCCGAAGAGCGCCGCCTGTGCTACGTCGGCGTGACCCGCGCCCAGGACCACCTGACCCTGACCCGCGCCGCCAGCCGCATCAAGTGGGGCAAACGCCGGCTCTCGATCCCGTCACGGTTTCTCAAAGAGATGCGAAGACTGACGGGGCAGGGCTCGGACGAGGACCAGTAGTCTTCCGCTTGGGTTTTATCTTTCCAGAAACAAGCGAGTGATACCCGTCTTTCCTCTGTTTTAGGTGTGTGTGCGTCCCCATCGTCGGTGCTCTGGGTCAGAGCATCCGACCCCTCGGAGTGGAACCACGAAAGTCACGAAACACACGAAAAGGAAGACTGAGG
>JAYTFV010000402.1:0-2743 GCA_043734065.1 Planctomycetota bacterium | reverse complement strand
TTTTGTGCAGGCTGGTTTCCGTGAGATAGGCTTCCAGCCTGTCATCTGCCCGGCGTGACTACTTCAGAAGAGACGACAGGCTGTTGCAGGCCACCCGCGTTCTGGCGAACGCAGCAACTCCACGTCCTCCACATAATGGACTACTCGGCCAATAACTTCTCCAACTCTTTGAATTCGGGTGACAGAATGAACTTCGAGTAGGTTGGCTCGGACCGTATCGAATTCGCATCCAACGTCACCGACAGATCGTCGTGGATGTACTGCATCGTCTTCAAGATCGTGGCATTGTCCTCTTCTTCCACAGCGATCGCCACTCGATTCCAGTAGCATGTCAACAAATCCGGCTCCATCGAGATGGCTTTCTCCACAGCCGCCTTGGCACCAGGGATGTCTTTGGTTTGCAGCAAGATGCCAGCCATCATACACCACAGGTTGGCATCGCCGCCGACCGATTGATCGAGCTGCTTCAGGGTGGCGATGGTCTTCGAATAGTCTTTATTGACGAAATAATAATCGAGGGAAAACAAGGCCGTCGCGGGGTCAGACGGATACTGGGCACGCATCCTTTCGATCACCCGTTGGGTCGCCGCTTCGTCATTGGCCCCCTGTGCCGCTGCGATTTGCAGCACCAGGAAGAACTTTTCATTTTGCAATTCCATCGGCAGCGAATTGAGTGTTTGTAACGCCTGTTGATGCTGACCTTCCTGGAGACACTTGACGGCCTTTTCCATATCACCGAGGTGTTTCACCAGCAGGCCCTCCTTCCCGGACAATCGATCCAAGACCCCGCGATTGTCATGAGCGATCAGGGGAATCATCAGGCGGCGAAATGTTTGAGACATGTCTTCGCCGGTGGCTGCGATGTTAATATCCACGGCGTTGACGCGGCCATTCACATCCTGAAGCAAATAGTCGTGGTAATTCATGCCGCCTTCCGCCATAATCAACCTCATCGTCACCCGAGTTCCCTCGGCGGTCTGATGCGTGCGAAGATGTTTATAGCTGCCCCCTTGCTTGACGGCCGCGCGAATCTGGGGCACCAATCCATTCAAGGACACCCCCTTTTTGACTCCGCCATTAAACGCTGCCAAGGATTTCGGATTCATGTTTAATCCCGAAGACGCGCGATTCAGTAAGCTATCCCAATCGATCTGCTGATCCGCACCGCTTTCCGCCTGGACTGTCATCACCAGCGCGTCCGCAAATGTCTTCGCCTGTGCGTCGCTCACCGGCACAATCTTGACAGGACTCTGGACCGCGGGCGTGGTCGCAGCCGACCCCCCGACGGGCGGCTTGGCATCACAGCCAACCCACAACAATACGACCGACAATGCCCAACACGTCCAGAGAATTCGAGTCATCACGGAGCCTTTTCTGGTGAAGTCAGTGGACCAACAAGTTGAACTAATGTGGTAGCTGCACTCGCCAGAGTGCGGGCTCCCCTACAGCGGGCTCCCCGCGTTCTGGCGAACGCAGCTACTGTGTACGGACCACAGAAACACTCTACACGCGTCCCAGCACTCCCGCCATCTCACCGGCGTGGTAGCTCGAGCGCACGAATGGCCCGCTGGAGACGAGCTTGAATCCCAGGCGGCGGCATTGGTCGCCGAGCCAGTCGAACTCTTCGGGCGGAACGAACCGCTCGACCGGGAGGTTCTGCGGCGTCGGTTGCAGGTACTGCCCGATCGTCAGCATCTCGACCCCGACGGAGCGCAGGTCGGAGGCGACATCCAGCACCTCGTCCATCGTCTCACCCAGGCCGAGCATCAGGCCGCTCTTGGTCGGCATGTCGGGGGCCTCGTCCTTCACCTGCTTCAGCAAATCGAGCGTCCGCTGGTAGACGGCGTTGCGACGCACGCGCTCGTACAGTCGCGGCACCGTCTCGGTGTTGTGGTTGAACACATCCGGCCGAGCTTCGACCACGCGCGAGATCGCCGACCGGTTCCCCTTGAAGTCACTCGTCAGGACTTCCACCGCAGCCCCGGTCGCCTCCCGCACGGCCAGCACGCAGCGATAAAAATGTTCCGCTCCACCATCCGGCAGATCGTCCCGCGTCACGCAGGTGATGACCACATGCTCCAGCCCCAGCCGCTTGGCCGCCTCCGCGACTCGCTCCGGTTCGTCGAGTTCGATCTCTTCCGTCTTGCCGCGGGGGACCGAGCAGAACCCGCACGGGCGGGTGCAGACGTTGCCGAGGATCATGAACGTCGCGGTGCGATGCGACCAGCACTCGGTGCGGTTCGGGCACTTGGCACTCTCGCACACCGTTTCCAGCCGCAGGTCTTCGATCACCTGGCTCGTGAACGACATCTCCGAGGTCGGCAGCGGACGCTTGAGCCACGGCGGCAAACGCCGACGCGGGGCCACACTCCCATCCAGAGCGAGAGCGACATCCGACGAGCAACCCCCACTGGAGGCCGGTGCCCCGAAGAGAGTGTCGTCGAGCGAGACAATCGGAAGTTCAAGCATGGGAAGGGGAGCTGTCAGCTTTCAGCGGTCAGCATTCAGCCAGAGGGGAGGCGGAAGGAGGTGGACACGGCCTCGCATCGTAGCAGGCCACCCTCGCGGCGGACAGAATCGCGGTGCGATTCTCGGCGGTTTGGGGGCGATTGCAGATCATGAGCCGTTTGCCCACCAGACAACGGTCTCCCTGCACACCACCCCGGCAGGGGTCGCAGCCAATAGCCGGTGGTGAGCGCAGCGACACCACCGGAAAGCCCGCCGTGACGCTCCCTTCTATCCC
>JAYTFV010000401.1:0-5218 GCA_043734065.1 Planctomycetota bacterium | reverse complement strand
GCACGGTGCCGATTGACACGGGGCGGACATGTATTGAGGTGCCGGAGCAGCACACCCGCAGTTGGTCGCCGGTGCTGGACTGTAACCAGGTCCGGGCATCCAGGTGTCGTTCATCACGGGCGAGGGACTGTACACCGGGCTCGGCTGGAAGTTCGGTGTGGTCTGAACGGGAAGGAGCGAGTCGGGAGTCGGGGCCAGTTCCATCGGCGCAGGAACAGTGACACTCGGCATGGGAGCCTGGGTCTGGACAGTTCCATTCACGGGGGCTGCACCGAACGGGCTGGGCAGCAACGTATCTTGGGCAAACAACGACCCCAGGCCGCACAGGCCCATGGTCGCCAACAGGGCGGGGGTTTTCCAGGATCGCATCGATCGTACTCCAAAGACACACGGGGACGCAGGACGGACCTGCGTAGAGACTGCTCACAAGGTAAGTGGTGCGGGTACCCCAGAGGACTCCGGGAATCGGAAACTCCGGCATTTCCCTCGCCTTGCCTATCGATTTACCGTTTTTACCGGTTAACAGGCTGGAAATCGGTTTGGTCCCCGGTTCCCCGCTTCCGAATCAACACTTTGAAGGGGCCGGTTGTCATTTTGCAACACGAGGTTGCGGACTCCAACGCCGACGATTTTCGTCGGCCCGCACGACACCGAACCCCCGACGAGGAGACTGGGATGACCAAGGCACTGTGGGCGGCACTCATGACAGCCGCAATGGCCGGAACCGGCCTGGCCCAGGATTTTGTGGGGCCGTCGTCCGTCGGCAGCAGCGAGCAGCTGTACCCCTTCGATGACCAGGAAAAATGGAAGCACGGCTACCTGAAGGAAATGCCGTATTACCACGGCTACCACTCCTTCCGCCCGTACAACTATCACCATGTCTTCTCGCAATCCCAGACGGCTGCGGGTTGGGGGATGAACCCGACCTCGGCTCAGTCACAACAGTTCTGGCACAAGTACGAACAGGCAGCCAGCCCCGGCTCGCCGATATACTCGCAGAGCGAGCGCCAGGCCCGCGAGGACCAGTTGGTCCAGCGACAACTTCAGCAACAGGCCCAGCAGCAAGTCCAGATGCAGAACCAACACAACGGCACGAGCTTCACGAACGGATTTGGCGGCCAGTCATTCACCTATGATGTGGCTCCGGTCGTGTACCAGGGGACCGTCCCGAATGCTCCGCAAGGCCCCCTGTTCAACGGACCGAACCTCGCTCCGCAGAACCCGAATCCGGCATTAAGCGATGTGCAGCGTCAGGAACTGCGGAACTACCTGTCGACTCCCTGAGCCCCAGCGGCGCTCGCACAGGACTCGATCCGAAGAGGATCGAGCGTGAACTCGGGCGAGACGCCCGAGCCACAAGCTCGATGAATCCGACGGCGATCCCCGGATTTCCCTCACCCCGGAGTCCTCGACAAGCCGATGCCGACAGGAGGCGCAGTGCCGCGCTGTCAGGCTGCGCAGACTTGGCAGGACACCTCGCCCCTTGAAGTCCACGGATGGACATGATGCACCGGAAGACCCTTGAGCCGAAAGTCGGACAGACCGTCACCCAGACGGCGGCCCGTCCACGCCTCAGCCTTCCCCGTCTGGTACTCCTGGGCTTGTCACTGCTGGTCCTGATGGATCGCGGTGTGTCCATCGCAGCCGACCCGGTGTACACCGGGCGACATGCGCTGAAGATTCCGTTTGATTTCAAAGACGAACAGATCCAGAAACTGAAAGCCACTGAAGTCCAGCTACTGGTCTCCACCGATCAGGGAAAGTCCTGGAAGACCGCCGCCAAGGCCAAGCCCCAGGATCGGCTGTTTCGTTATAACGCCGCCGACAATGGCGACTATTGGTTCGCCGTGCGGATGATGAATGCGAAGAACCAGCCGGTCCAGCCGGGAGCCCCGCAGGTGGGTCTGAAGGTGACGGTCGACGATGTCCCGCCCCTGCTGGAGATCAAGGTCCGTGAACTCTCCCCCGGTCGCGTCGAGCTGACCTGGCAGGCCGAGGATGAGGCCCTCAACCTGGACACGCTGGAGATTCAATACCGCGAGGGAGAAAACGGCGAGTGGAAGCCGGTCTCCCTGAAGCGGCAAGCGGTCGGAAGAATGGACTTAACGGTCAGTGCCGCCGGAACCGTGTTCGTCGAAGGACATGTGACCGACCAAGCCAAGAACGAAGTGACCGTGGAGGACCAGGCCTCGGTCTCGTCGGAAACCAAAACACAAACTCGGGAAACCGAGCCCGATTTCTCCAAGCCCGTCGCGATCAATCCCGGGCCACCGAGCAGTGATCCTCCCGCGTTGTCAGTCCCGCGGATCATCACCGATTCGTCGCTCACGGCCCGGCCCGTCCCGCAGACGATCAGCCAGTCGATGACCTCGTCCCTGCCGGTTCCCGCCTCACCAGCACCACGCCCATCGATGTCCCCTCTGGGGGCCAAGATCGTGAGGGCCAATGTCTTCAACATCGGGTATTCTCTCGACCAGGTCGGACCTTCCGGCGTCGGAGGTGTCGACCTGTTTATCACCGAGGACAACGGTCGCACCTGGTTCTCCTATGGCAGCGATCCTGACCGCAGGAGTCCATTTACGGTCCGCGTCGAGCATAGCGGACAGTTCGGCTTCGCCATCCGGGCACGCAGCGGGATCGGCCTGTCCGAGGATCCGCCCAAAAATGGACAACCCCCAGAAATCATCATCATCGTCGACCAGATCGCGCCGCGACCGAAACTCGGAAACCTGACCCAGGGGCAAGGGTTGACACAGAACCAGGTGCAGTTCAATTGGGTGCTGACCGATGCCGACCTGCCGGAGCAATCGGTCCTGATCTCGCGAGCCTATAGCCCGACCGGCCCCTGGGAGCCGATCAGCAGCTGGGTCGAGAACACAGGCCGGTACATCTGGACCGTGGATCAAACGATCGACCGCCCAATCTATGTCCGGCTGGAAGCCCGCGACTTGGCCGGGAATATCGGAAAGGCCGACTCCGATCAGCCCCTGCATATTGATTTGACGCGGCCGTCCGCTCGTATTCTCGACGTGGAAACGGTCACGCAGTAAATGGCAAACCGTTGAGAGCCTCAAAAAAACTTCCGAAGTCTTCGGAGACTTCGGAAGTTTGCAATGGTTCTCGGATCGCTTCTGAGCCGTGCCCCGCAGACGCGACACTATGGATGATGCACGCACTACTTGATGTCGATCAACTCGACCAGGAAGTGCAGCGTCGCGTTCGGCGGAACATCAGCACCGGCACCTTGTGCCCCGTAGCCCAGCTTGGCGGGAATTTCGAGTTCGATCATCCCGCCCTTGCCGACGAGCTGCATCCCCTCGGTCCAACCGGCGATGACGCCGTTGAGAGGAAACGAGATCGACTTGCCCCGCTTGTAGGAGCTGTCGAACACCTTCTCGTTGTCGAGCCAGCCGTGGTAGTTGACTTCGACACTCTGCTTCGCCGTCGGCTTGGCACCGGCCCCGGCTCGCAGGATGCGGTACTTCAGCCCCGACTCGGTCTTGGTGAAGGTCTTCGCGGCCTTCTCGTCAATCTTCCCGGCCCCGGTGGGGAGCTTGGGGAACGCCACGTCTTTTGCATCGTCTGCCATCGCAAGTCCTGCCACTACGAACATCAGTCCGACCAAGGCCACGCCAGCCATTTTCTTCAGAAGCATTGAGCACCTGATTCCCATGAACGCGATCCATCGTGTCTGATCGGCCCGCACCCGGCGGGTACGAGCCTCAGACGAACCCTGATCGTAACGAGTGCGGCGGGGAAATCACGTCTGGAGAGCTTCCCCGCGATGACTTCGGGGCGATGCACAACGGGTTTGTCCGAGTCATGAGACTGACTCCGTATCGTTCTTCGCGATATGATCCTGTGGGACAACTCGCGACATCGCCCGTTGCCACTCACGGTCAGGAGCCTCCACATGCCTCAAGCCATTGCCAATCCGGACGACCTGCGGGCCTTTGCCGCCAAGCTCAAGCAGTTCAACACCACGCTCACCGACCAGGCGGCGATGCTGCTCTCCAAGCTGGATGTGATGAGTTCCACGTGGCGGGATCAGGAGAACCTGAAGTTCTCCGAGGAGTTCAAGGAGCACATCCGTCTGCTCGGCCAGTTCGTCGAGGCCAACAACCGCCACATCCCGTATCTGATCCGCAAGGCGGACCGGTTGGATGAGTACCTGCAGCAGCGGTAGGGGGGATCGTTTATGGTTTATGGTTTATGGTTTATCGACAGAGCAATCCCTCTCGTCGATGACCCGTGCCCTCAATCCATTCCCTCTCTCTCTCCCTCTCCCCCTATGTCGATAAACCATAAACCATAAACGATCCCCCCCATGTCCGGCAACGTCCAAGTCACATCGATCGAGGCCCTGAAGGAGTTCGCTCCCGCGCTGGCCATGATGCGGGAAGAACTCAAAGGGGTTCTCTCCGCAATCCAGATCGAGATGCAGCGGGCCATCGGTTGGATCGAATCGGACCGTCCCCGCTACTGGCAATCCCAACTCAAGCGGGCGTTCGACAAGGTCACTGAAACCCGGACCGCCCTGACCACTTGTCAGATGCGGACCGTCGCGGGCCGTCACCCCAGTTGCATCGAGGAAAAGGTGGCTCATGCCGCCGCCAAACGCCGGTTGGAGTTCTGCCAGGAGCAGATCGAACTGGTCAAGCGCTGGAGCGTGAAGCTGCATCATGAGGCGGACGAGCTGCGCGGCCGCATGGCGGGCGTCCAGCGGTTGGCGGAGTCGGACCTGACGAAGTCGATGGCGCTCTTGGCCAACGTCGTCGAGAGCCTCGAACGCTACGCCGGGATTTTTTCCGGACCGATGAACGAGGGGGCAACGCCGCCCCCGAAGGCTGAGCCCCCCGTGGGATAGGCTTCCAGCCTGTCATGATGAAACAGCGATTTCATGGCGGGTGAGTTTGTACACGCGAGAGCCCAGTCTGGCGCTCTCAGCCTCCCCCCACTCACACGCCGTGACGCGAGCGGACACTCGGTCGCGACACTCGAATGCCTCGGCAGGCGAGGGACGGGCAGGATGGCCCATCCTCCATTTCGACAGCGAGCGCCGGACATCAGTCCGCCGTGCTGGGGGGACGCTTTCATGCTCACCCGTCCCCGGTCTGGCTGGAGAACGTCGCGCGAACACGGGGGACTTAGGATCGTTCGAGGAATAACTGTCCGATTGTCGCCTTTCGCTCCGCGAAAGGCCGGTCTTTCGCGGAGC